>NZ_AHHC01000026.1:0-50365 GCF_000242655.1 Pseudomonas sp. PAMC 25886 | reverse complement strand
CCCGCCAGTACCGCCCCCGCTGAACACAAAGCCTACCTGACCCTGATCATCGACGACCTCGGGCAAAACCTGCCCCGGGATCGTCGCGTGCTCGCCCTGCCCGGCCCTGTGACCACGGCGATCATGCCCGACACACCCCACGCCGCCGAATTCGCACGCGAAGCCCACAAGGCCGGCAAGATCGTCATCCTGCACATGCCCATGGACCCGGCCACCGGCCCATTCGCGTGGCACCCTGACCTGCCCATCGAAGAGCTGGGCAAACGCCTGGACGCCGCCTTCAAGGCCGTGCCCTACACCGCCGGCATCAACAACCACATGGGCAGCCGCATGACAGCGCAGCCCGAGGCCATGGCCTGGCTGATGGGTGAATTGCAGCGGCGCCACAAGTTCTTCGTCGACAGCCGCACCAGCGCCAAGACCGTGGCGGCAGCCGAAGCGCAGAAAATCGGCCTGGCCAGCGTTTCGCGGGATGTGTTCCTCGATGACGAACGCACCGAAGCGGCCATCACCACCCAGCTGCAAACCGCGATCAAGCTGGCCCACAAACAGGGTTCGGCCGTGATGATCGGCCACCCTTATCCACAGACGCTGGCGGTGCTGGAACGCGAGTTGCCTAAGCTCAAGGCCCAGGGCATCGAGTGGATCGATATCAAGTTGATGATCAGCCTGCGCAGCAATCGCGCGATGGCCGGGCACGGCAAAGACGGCACGTATCGCTGACCCCGTGACGCCTGGCCACCGCTCTATATAGCTACCGCTTTGCGCCTCCCGTTTTATTCAATAGTTGCAGCGCAGCCAAACAGGCCATGCCGACGCAGGCCTGCAACTTTTTATAAAATTGGGAAGATAAACCATGCAGCCCATACGCTTTAAAGACCTGCTGATCAATTTCACCACAGAGTTCGATCTGCTCTGGAGCGCCAAAGACTCAGGCGCCGATAACGCCGCCACGTTTTGGCGCCCCAACACAACGGCCGACTCACTGAACAGCTTTTCTTCACTGGGTGACGTCGTCGCCAGCGACTATCGCACGATCAATAACCGAAAATTCGTTGCCGTGGTCAGCGAGGCAGACCCCGTGAACGGTACCGCCCTTCGGGCGCCGGTGGGCTTTAACCTGATCTGGAAAAATTCCGGCAAGAAGACCCGCTCCGAGTTTTCCGTATGGAAACCGGTGCCTCCCGAAGGGTATGTGGCCATGGGAATGGTCTGCTGCATCGGTTATGACAAACCCACACTGAATGCGGTGCGCTGCGTCAGGGCGGATCTGGCTGTCGATGCCTATATCGGCAATGCGATATGGAACGACAAGGGCAGCGGCGCTCGCATGGACTTCAGCGCGTGGGACGTTCACACCCCCGACGTCGAGCCTGAGGCAGCCTATATCGCCACCGGCACCTTTTACGGGACTGGCGGATGGACCCGGCCGTCTTTCGGTGCCAGGCCCTACGCCCTGCGCATGGAACTGGCCAGCCAGGAAAGCGCTCTGCCTGCGCCACCCGCGCCGTTTGCTTCGGTGGAAACGGAGCCGTCTCCCACTGTCTGCGAGCTGCCATGGTTCGCCGTAAAGGACAGCAACCTCACGCCGTTTGAACAACTGCATCACTCGCCACGCTATCGACTGGAAAGAACCGACCGGTATCTCTCTGTCGGCCTTGGGCAAAACACAACGCCCCAGGGCAAAACGTTCAACTGGACGGCACACAAGGGCGAGGCCGGTGACAACTCCATCGACTTTACAGCGGTGACGGGCATTCAGCTGGCGTATGAATGGTCATCGACGGCCCGCCCGGTGATGTTTTCTGCGCACTTGAGCAAATCCTTCACCCATACCACGCAATCGGCCAAGGGCTGGGGCACTTCGACGCCGCTGGAAGTCGCGGCCTATGTGCCGGCAAACCAGACCATCGCCGCCTACGTCATCCGCAGCGAATATAAGCTGTATCGACAGGACGGCAGCCAGTTGGCGGCCACCGTCAGCTACACCAACGGCGACACTGTGTACTTCAGCGAATCATCTGCATCGATACCTGAGGGCAACGAACAGGCGCCCGTCCTGACCCTGCCCGTTGAGCCAGTGCCTGCGCTGCCTTCAGTCGAACCGGCGTTAGAGATAACGCCCCATGATGTCATCGACAACGCCCTCGTCCCTTAACTGATCCAGTGCCTTCTGAAGCTTGGCCACCACTTCATCCGGCACATTTTTGTTCAGTGCCAGGTACAGCTCGGCGCTATTGAAACGCAGCACGGTCTTGAGCCCTGTCACCCCGACCTGGCGCGCCAGGTAACGGCCCGCCGGGTCACCGGTGGCCCACAGGTCGATCTGGCCCTCCAGCAGTTTTTGCGCGTTGTCCTGGTCGCGTAGCACGATCACCGGTTTGAGGCCTTGCTTTTCAAGGGTCTCGGCAATGGCATCGCCCTTGTAGGCGCCGATTTTGTAGCGACGGGCCTGCTCAAGGTCGGTCAACTGGATCTTGCTGTCAGCCTTGGCCAGCAGCACCCAATCGTCCGGGCCGATGGGGCCGACCCATTTGAACAGCGCCTCACGGTCCGGCAGGCGCGCCATCACGAACACGCCGTAGCCGGGTTTTTCCAGGGCGAGTTTGTAGATCCGCTCCCAAGGGAAGCGCAGGGTCAGGTTGTAGGAGATGCCGGCTCGCTGGAAGGTCTCGCGGACGATGTCCACGGCGATGCCTTCGATGTTCTCTTCCTTGGCGAAGTTCTTGCCGTTTTTCGCCATGTTGTACGGCGGGAAGTTCTCCGTCAGCAACACCAGGGAAGCGCTGTCAGTCGGTTCGTCGGCGTGGGCTGAGCCCGCCAAAATAATGGAGGTACTGGCGAGGGCGAGCAGCAGGTCTTTGAACATGAAAGTTACCGGAATCCATGGCAAGCCCAGAGAGTGCCGCGAGCCTGCCATGGTGTCCAGTGACGTTTAGCGTACGACGATACCGCGCGCCGCCATGTAGGCCTTGGCCTCGGGAACGGTGTATTCGCCGAAGTGGAAAATACTCGCCGCCAGCACCGCGCTGGCGTGGCCTTCGATCACGCCGTCGGCCAGGTGCTGCAGGTTGCCGACGCCACCGGAAGCGATCACTGGGATGCCCAGGGCATCGCTGATGGCGCGGGTCACGCCCAGGTCGAAGCCGTTTTTCATGCCGTCCTGGTCCATGCTGGTCAGCAGGATTTCACCGGCGCCCAGGGCTTCCATCTTCATCGCCCACTGCACCGCATCCAGCCCGGTTGGCTTGCGCCCGCCGTGGGTGAAGATCTCCCAGCGCGGGGTTTCACCCGGGCCGGAAACTTTCTTGGCGTCGATGGCCACCACGATGCATTGCGAGCCGAAGTGCTGCGCGGCTTCGCCGACAAACTCCGGGTTGAACACAGCGGCAGTGTTGATCGAGACCTTGTCTGCACCGGCGTTCAGCAGGTTGCGGATGTCCTGCACGGTGCGCACGCCGCCGCCTACGGTCAGCGGGATAAACACCTGGCTGGCCATGCGCTCGACGGTATGCAGCGTGGTGTCGCGACCGTCGACGCTGGCGGTGATGTCGAGAAAGGTAATCTCGTCAGCACCCTGTTCGTCGTAGCGACGGGCGATCTCAACCGGGTCGCCGGCGTCACGGATGTTCTCGAACTTGACGCCCTTGACCACGCGACCGTTGTCGACGTCCAGGCAAGGGATGATGCGTTTGGCCAGCGCCATGGTCAGTCCTCAGCCTTTGTAGGCGTCGCAGTAAGCCTGGGCTTCAGCAACGTCCAGGGTGCCTTCATAGATCGCGCGGCCGGTGATGGCGCCGATGATCCCTGGCGCCTTCGCGTCCAGCAGCGACTTGATGTCGCCCAGGTTGTGGATACCGCCGGAAGCGATCACCGGGATCTTCGTGGCGGCAGCCAACGCCGCGGTGAACGGTACGTTGCAGCCCTGCATCATGCCGTCTTTGGCGATATCGGTATAAACGATGGCGGAGACGCCATCGGCCTCAAACTGCTTGGCCAGGTCGATCACCTGAACGGTGCTGATCTCGGCCCAGCCATCGGTGGCGACGAAACCGTCTTTGGCGTCCAGGCCCACGATCACCTTGCCGGGGAATGCACGGCAGGCTTCGGCAACGAAGGCCGGGTCTTTGACCGCCTTGGTGCCGATGATCACGTAGCTCACGCCCGCTTTCACGTAGTGCTCGATGGTTTCCAGGGAACGGATGCCGCCGCCGATCTGGATCGGCAGGTTCGGGTAGCGCTTGGCGATCGCAGTGACGACTTCACCGTTGACCGGCTGGCCTTCGAACGCACCGTTCAGGTCTACCAGATGCAGGCGACGGCAACCGCCTTCTACCCACTTGGCAGCCATGCTCACCGGGTCATCGGAGAACACCGTGGAATCTTCCATGCGGCCCTGGCGCAGACGTACGCAGGCGCCGTCCTTGAGATCGATAGCGGGAATAATCAGCATCTGGCAAACCTTATTCGATATTCAGCGTTGCTCGGGAAATCAGGGTTTCTCGAGCGCCCACAAGTCGCTTTCGATGCTTTCGAACCTTTCTTTAAGGTGCGTCTGCACATCGAAAATCGCCCTGTTGTAATAGTGCGGAGCAATTTCAGTGG
The DNA here is from genome assembly GCF_000242655.1 of Pseudomonas sp. PAMC 25886. Lineage (NCBI taxonomy): Bacteria > Pseudomonadati > Pseudomonadota > Gammaproteobacteria > Pseudomonadales > Pseudomonadaceae > Pseudomonas > Pseudomonas sp. PAMC 25886. The sequence goes on along the minus strand of NZ_AHHC01000026.1, from coordinate 45,760 downwards.
TGAACAGTTCGAGGATTTCTGCAACCTCGAACGAGCCGAGCTTGAGCTCGAAGCGGTCTTCCATGAAACGCTTGATCTTGTCGGTGGCCTCACTCTCCTGCTGGGGAGTGAGGTTCAAGATCGGCGGCTTGACCTTCTTGGCCATTACCAGCGCCCGTCCCACGCGGCGAAGTTCTGCAGCAATTGCAGGCCATGGGTATGGCTCTTCTCCGGGTGGAACTGCACGGCAAAGCGCGAACCGTCGGCCAGGGCCGCGGCGAAGTCGACGCCATAGTGCCCGCCACCCACCACCTGGCGCGGGTTACCGGCGGCGATGTAGTAGCTGTGCACGAAGTAGAAACGCGCCAGGTCCGGCACTTCGTGCCACAGCGGGTGATCCACGGTCTGGCGCACTTCGTTCCAGCCCATGTGCGGCACCTTCAGGTGCTCGCCGTCTTCGTGCAGGTCCTTGCCGAAGAACTTCACTTGGCCAGGGAACAGACCGATGCAGTCGACGCCTTCGTTCTCTTCACTGCTGTCGAGCAAGGCTTGCATGCCCACGCAGATGCCGAGGAACGGCCGGTCCTGGCTGACTTCACGCACCAGGCTGTCGAAGCCCAGGCGGCGAATCTCGGCCATGCAGTCACGAATCGCACCCACACCCGGGAACACCACCCGGTCGGCTTCGCGAATCACGTCGGCATCGCTGGTGATCAGCACCTTGCCGGCACCTACGTGTTCGAGGGCCTTGGCCACCGAGTGCAGGTTACCCATGCCGTAATCGATAACCGCGACCGTCTGCATTACAGAACGCCCTTGGTCGACGGCATTTGCCCGGCCATGCGGTCATCCAGCTCCACGGCCATGCGCAGGGCGCGACCGAAGGCCTTGAACACGGTCTCGATCTGGTGGTGGGTATTGGTGCCACGCAGGTTGTCGATGTGCAGGCTGACCAGGGCGTGGTTGACGAAGCCCTGGAAGAATTCCTGGAACAGGTCGACGTCAAAGCCGCCGACGGTGGCGCGGGTGTACGGCACATGCATCTGCAGGCCTGGGCGGCCGGAGAAGTCGATGACCACACGCGACAGTGCTTCATCCAGCGGGACGTAGGCGTGGCCGTAGCGACGGATGCCTTTCTTGTCGCCGATGGCTTTGGCAAATGCCTGGCCCAACGTGATACCGACGTCTTCCACCGTGTGGTGGTCGTCGATATGCAGGTCGCCCTTGCTGACGATATCCAGGTCGATCAGCCCGTGACGGGCGATCTGGTCCAGCATGTGCTCAAGAAAAGGTACACCGATATCAAATCGGGCCTTTCCGGTGCCATCCAGGTTAATCGAGGCTTTGATCTGGGTTTCCAGAGTGTCGCGCTCGACGGACGCCTTACGTTCGGCCATCACCAGCTCCGCAAAATCATTGGGCGAAAAAGGCAGCCATTATAGGGGCGCGGGCGCTAAACAGAAACATCGGAGGGGATAAGACTGATGGAGTGTCGAGGATAGACATGTCAGTACAAGTGTGGGAGCAGCTTTGTGTGGGAGCGGGCTTGCTCGCGAAAGCGGTGTGTCAGCCAAACATGGGCTGACTGATCCATCGCCTTCGCGAGCAAGCCCGCTCCCACACAAGCCCGCTCCCACAAGGGTTACGCGGTGTTAGTGGAACAGTACTGCGGTTTTCTGCAGGGTGACCCACACGCCCCACGCCAGGGGAATCCCCACCACCAGCCAGGCAGCTACCGCCAGCGGCACGCTGCCGGAGGAGGCTTTCCATTCCAGCACGGTGCTGGAATCGGCGCCCTTGTCGTGGCCCAGCGCCTGTTCGGCAGCCAGTTCCGCGTCGGTCATGAAGTACTTGTCTGCCACCGGCCGTACCAGCAGGTTGCAGATAAAGCCCAGCACCAGCAGGCCGGCGAGGATGTACAAGGTGATGTCGTAGGCGGCAGCGCGTTCAACGCCGATGCTCAACTGATACTCACGCAGGTAGTTCACCAGCACCGGGCCCAACACGCCCGCCGCCGCCCATGCCGTCAGCAGACGACCGTGGATCGCACCCACCATTTGCGTACCGAACAGGTCCGCCAGGTAAGCCGGTACCGTCGCAAAACCACCGCCGTACATCGACAGGATGATGCAGAACGCGGCCACGAACAGCGCAACGTTGCCCAGGTGACCGAGGTTCGGGATCAATGCGTACAGGGCAAAGCCCAGGGCAAAGAACACGAAATAGGTGTTTTTACGGCCCAGGTAGTCAGAGAACGACGCCCAGAAGAACCGGCCGCCGATGTTGAACAGGCTCAACAGACCGGTAAAGCCGGCGGCGATGGCCGCGATGGAAGCCAGTTGACCGGCATCCAGTTGGCCAAACGTCAGGCCGTTACCCAGCAACTTGCCGCCGAACACTTCCTGCAGCAGCGGCGAAGCCATGCCAAGGATGCCGATACCGGCCGACACGTTCAGGCACAGTACCAGCCACACCAGGCGGAATTGCGGGGTTTTCCAGGCCACGTTCACGTGCACGTGACGGTGGGTGATCATCGCGTTGCTGGCTTTCTTCGCCGGGGCAGTCCAGCCCTCAGGCTTCCAGCCGGTTGGCGGAACGCGGTAGGACAAGGCACCGCCAATCATGAACACGAAGTAGATCACCGCCATGACCACGAAGCTCTGCCACACGCCAACGCTGGTCGGCGAGGCAAAGTGACCCATCAGCGCGGCTGCCAACGGGGCGCCAACCATCGCGCCGCCGCCGAAGCCCATGATCGCCATGCCGGTAGCCATGCCGCGCTTGTCCGGGAACCACTTGATCAGGGTCGACACCGGCGAGATGTAGCCCAGGCCCAGGCCGATACCGCCAATGACCCCGGAGCCGATCCACATCAGCCAGATCTGGTGGGTATAAATCCCCAATGCCGAGATCAGCAGGCCGCCACACCAGCACAAGGCCGACACGACGCCAGCCTTACGTGGCCCGGCATGCTCCAGCCAGCCGCCCCAGATCGCTGCCGAGCAGCCCAGGAAGATGAAGAACAGGGTGTAGATCCAGCCCAGCATGGAGATGGGCCAGTCGCATTGGGACGAGAAGACCTGGCTGATAAAACTCATGTCCGGCGCGCAGGCGACCGGTGCGGTGATGCCCAGCGCCTTGGACAGCGGCAACCAGAACACCGAGAAGCCATAAGCCATGCCGATGCACAAGTGGATGGCCAGGGCGGCCGGTGGTACCAGCCAACGGTTGAACCCGGGCTTGGCGATAATGCGCTCCTTGGACAGGAACGCAGGCTGTGCGGCGGTATGGCCTGCCGCAGTGCTAGTGCTCATTGGTGTTTCCCCCAGTTATTAGTATGTGTCCGTCAGGCACTCTCTCCCTCGGCCTTACACGCAAGGCGTGGCCGTTTTGTTGAGTAAAGCTCCTTTTTGACGCGACGTTTAGCCGCAGAAGGCGGACGAACAGGCGAAGATTAGCATCTGTGGATGACAGAAAAACCAAACTGATATCACCTTTTTCGGGATATCTGATTTGTCTGGCGCCAAAATTCCGTTTTCCGGCCTCTAGATACAATGTAACTGTCCGCGAACTGACGTAAGCCTTCGGGCGTTATACTCTGCGGCTAAATTTTGAAATCGACATACAAGGACTCGCCCATGAAAGCGTTCGGCAAAATCCTGGGTCTGGTACTTCTCGGGCTGTTGCTGATCATTGTGGCTCTAGGCTTTGCCCTGACCCATCTCTTCGATCCCAACGACTATAAAGACGAGATTCGCCAGATTGCCCGCGACAAGGCCCACATCGAGCTGACGCTCAATGGCGACATCGGGTGGAGCCTGTTCCCCTGGCTCGGCCTTGAATTGCACGAGGCCAGCGTTGCGACCCTGACCAACCCGACCCAACCGTTTGCCGATTTGCAGATGCTCGGCCTGTCGGTGCGTGTACTGCCGCTGCTGCGCCGTGAAGTGCAGATGAGCGATGTGCGCGTCGAAGGCCTGAACCTGCGCCTGAACAAAGATGTGCATGGCCATGGCAACTGGGAAGACATCGGCAAGAATGTGCCGGACCCGAGCACAGCCGCCAGCACGCCTGCCGTCGCTGAAGTTGCCACACCACCCAAGCCCGAAAAGCCGCCCCAGCCGATCCGCCTGGACATCGACAGCCTGACCATCAACAACGCCCGCGTCGAATACAACGACGAGCAGACCGGCAAACAGTTCAGCGCCGAAAGCATCCAGTTGAGTGCCGGCGCCGTGCATGAAGGCGCGAGCATTCCGGTGAAACTCACCGCATTCTTCGGCACCAACCAGCCGCTGATGCGCGTCAAGACCGAGGTCAACGGCAACCTGCGCATTCAGCGCGCCCTCAAGCGCTATCAGTTCGAAGACATGAAAGTCACTGGTGAAGCCACCGGCGAGCCGCTGCAAGGCAAGACCGTGACCTTTTCGACTCAAGGCCAATTGCTGCTGGACCAGTCTGCCAACATTGCCGAATGGACCAACATGAAGCTGTCGCTGAACCAGTTGCGCGCCCTGGGCGAGCTGAAGGTCAACGACCTGGACAAGACCCCGCAACTCAGCGGCGCCCTGTCGATTGCCCAGTTTGACCTGGCCAAGTTCCTCGACAGCGTCGGCAACCCGCTGCCACCGATGGCCGCTGGCAGCCTGAGCAAGGTCGAACTGGTCAGCCGCCTCAAGGGCACGCCCACCAGCCTGGCGCTTGAAGACCTCAACCTGAAACTCGACGAGAGCACCTTCACCGGTCGCGTGGCCGTGGATGATTTCGCCAAGCAGTCCCTGCGGGTGCAGCTCAAGGCCGACACGTTCAATGCCGACAACTACCTGCCAGCCAAATCCGACGCTGCCAAAGGTGCAACGGCCGCACGCCAGGCTGAAGTGCAAAGCAGCGAAGCCGGCGCCATGGCGGCCGGTGGCACCACACCGCTGCCGGACGCCCCGACCAAGGGCGCGTGGAGCACCGACAAACTGCTGCCGTTGACCCGCCTGCGCACCCTGGACGTGAATGCCGACCTGTCCTTCGGCCAACTGACCCTGAGCAAGCTGCCGATCCAGAACGCCGCGCTGAAAGCCTCCGGCCTCGATGGCCAGCTCAAGCTCGACACCTTGAGCGGCGGCCTCTACAACGGCACCTTCCAGGCCAACGGCAACCTTGACGTGCGCCAGGACATCCCGCTGCTGGCGCTGCAAACCCGCATCAAGCAAGTACCGATCGAACGCATCCTGCAAGCCCAAGGGCAGAACCCGCCGGTGAAGGGCCAGCTCACCCTCGACAGCAACCTCAATGGCCGTGGCAATAGCCAGAAGGCCCTGATCGACAGCCTCAACGGCACCGCCAGCTTCGCGATCAACAACGGTGTGCTGCTCAACGCCAACCTTGAGCAACAGCTGTGCACCGGCATCGCCCTGCTCAACCGCAAGACCCTCAGCGGCGAACAGCGCGGCAAGGACACGCCGTTCCAGGAGCTCAAGGGCAACCTGACCTTCCGTAACGGCGTGGCCAGCAACCCGGACCTGAAAGTGCGCATCCCGGGCCTGACCGTCAACGGCAACGGTGACATCGACCTGCGTGTGCTGGGCATGGACTACCGCGTCGGCATCATCGTCGAAGGCGACCAGCGCGAGGTGCCGGACCCGGCCTGCGAAGTGGGTTCCAACTTCCAGAACATCGAAGTCCCGCTGCGCTGCCGTGGCCCGCTGGAACTGGGCGCCAAGGCTTGCCGCCTGGACAAGGACGGCCTGAGCCAGGTCGCTATCAAGGCGGCAGGCAACAAACTCAGCGAGAAGCTTGAACAGAAGCTCGACAAGGTAAACCCACAGTTGAAAGATGCTCTGAAAGGCCTGTTCAAACGATGAGAAGCGAGCAATTCTCAACGGCGGTGCTCGACTGGTACGACCGCCACGGTCGCCATGACCTGCCCTGGCAACAGGGCATCACGCCTTACCGGGTGTGGGTCTCGGAGATCATGTTGCAGCAGACCCAGGTCAGCACCGTGCTGAACTACTTCGACCGTTTCATGGCCTCCCTGCCAACGGTCGAAGCCCTGGCCGCCGCACCGGAAGACGAAGTGCTGCACCTGTGGACCGGGCTGGGTTACTACACCCGGGCGCGCAACCTGCAAAAGACCGCGAAGATCGTCGTGGCCGAATACGGCGGCGAGTTTCCCCGTGATGTCGAAAAGCTCACTGAGTTGCCCGGCATCGGCCTGTCCACCGCCGGCGCGATTGCCAGCCTGAGCATGGGCCTGCGGGCGCCGATCCTGGATGGCAACGTCAAGCGCGTGCTGGCGCGCTTTACCGCACAAGAGGGTTACCCGGGCGAACCGAAGGTCGCCAAACAGCTGTGGGCCACCGCAGAGCGCTTTACGCCCCACGACCGGGTCAACGCCTACACCCAGGCGATGATGGACATGGGCGCCACCCTCTGCACCCGCAGCAAGCCCAGTTGCCTGCTGTGCCCGCTGGAAAAGGGCTGCGAAGCGCACATGCTCGGCCTGGAAACCCGCTACCCGATCCCCAAGCCGCGCAAGACCGTGCCCCAGAAGCGCACGCTGATGCCGCTGCTGGCCAATGGCGAAGGCGCGATTCTGCTTTACCGTCGGCCGTCCACGGGCCTGTGGGGCGGTTTGTGGAGTTTGCCGGAGCTGGATGACCTGAGCGACCTGGAACACCTGGCCAACCAGCACTCGCTGGCGTTGGGCGAACACCAGGAACTGCCCGGCCTGATCCACACCTTCAGCCACTTCCAACTGGCTATCGAACCCTGGCTGGTCCAGGTCCAGGAGTCTGCCCACCACGTGGCCGAGGCTGACTGGCTCTGGTATAACCTCGCCACCCCGCCGCGCCTGGGCCTTGCTGCCCCGGTAAAAAAACTGCTGAAGCGCGCGGCTGAAGTATTGAACGCAGGAGTTCCGTCATGACCCGCACCATCATCTGCCGCAAGTACCACGAAGAACTGCCCGCCCTGGAGCGCGCCCCGTTCCCTGGCGCCAAGGGCCAGGACATCTTCGACAACGTCTCCGCCAAAGCCTGGGCCGACTGGCAAAAACACCAGACCCTGCTGATCAACGAAAAACGCCTGAACATGATGAACGCCGAAGACCGCAAATACCTGCAGGGCGAGATGGACAAGTTCTTTTCCGGCGAAGATTACGCCAAGGCCGACGGCTACGTGCCACCTGCTGAATAATTGATCAAATCTGGGGGTTGGCCCGTAAGCGACGGTAATAATTAAATATTTTTTGAAAACTTGCTTGACGACCCCCTGAAAAACCCGTTTAATGCGCCCCGTTGCCCAGATAGCTCAGTCGGTAGAGCAGGGGATTGAAAATCCCCGTGTCGGCGGTTCGATTCCGTCTCTGGGCACCACTATTCAGTTTCAGGTGGTGCAAACGTCATCTGAAACACACAAAAAACCCGCCTGGTGCGGGTTTTTTGTTGTCTGGAATTTGTGGACCCTCAGCGTCAACCCCGCATCAACGTCAACACCGCCATCCGCTCCTGATCGGAGATGTGAAAACCACTCGCCTCCACCCGATCAATCCAGCCCTGAGCCGAAAGCGACTCGCCAAAGCGCACCAGGCGTCCGTAGCGCCTGAACACAGCCTCCAGCACGCTGATCATCGAGGGGTAGCTGCAACCTCCGTCAAAACAAATGCTCAGGCCGCCAAGCCAGGAACGGCCGATCACATGACCACTGCCAGCGCTCTCTGCCCCTGCGGACTCAAAATCCATTTTTACTGCTTCCATGTCACACCCGAAATCATCACTGCGAAAGTATCAAAGCCTAGCACGCGTCCGCGTTTCGGCAGGCTGCAAAGCGCGTTATCAGACCCGCCGGTCATTTAAGCCGCGACCCTACAGCAAGACGAACCAAACTGTCGGCGATCAACATCGCCTTATGACTCCCTTGATCTGTCCTTAATTCCCCAGTGATCGCCACTCGGCCTACTGCGGATCAGGGAAAAAGCCCTGACCCGCGCGCAGGGCGCACTCAACGCCGAGCCTCACGGGCTGCCCTGGCTGCTCCTGGGTAGTGAAGGCGATGCCGCATCCGGCGCACCTGAATGCACCGCCACGATGAATACGGCGACTGATTCACTTCACCAGGAACACCAGTAGCGGGTTGTCGTTCAACCGCCCGTTGAACACTGGCGCCATATGCTCAAGCGGCGTGCCATTGAGCAACGCGGTTTGCTTGCGCTCCACAATCACCCAGGCCGGACGCGGCAACGTGTCCACCCGCAAGGGCTCGTTGCGCCCGATGAACAGCGGCTGCTCGTCGTGATCCAGGTTCATGATGTAGCGAATCGCCCAGGTGTCCTTGGCCAGATCCACAAAGACCAGGGTACCGGGATTATCGGCACGCAGCTTCTCCACCGCGCCAACGAAGTTCCGGGTGTCGAATTGCAGATCCTTTGCCGGCTCCACCACCTTCACCAGCACCAGCCATTGGGTCGCCAACGCAATCAGGCTGAGCACCACCAGCCTCTGGCCGAGATTGCCCCGCAAACGCCGCCAGGCGATCACGGCGGCCAGTTGCAGCACGATCAGCACACCCACCAGCCCCGGCACTGAAACATCCGGCCAATAACCGTGCTTGTGCCAAAGGTGTCGACAGACGAACACCACCACGACGCCCAGCACCGGCAAGGCAGCCACCAGCCACTCATAGCCACGCCGCACGCCAAGCAGCCAGCCATGCGCCTGGAGCAAGCCATAGGCGGCCACCGCGGCAAACATCGGGACCATGGGCACGATGTAATAGGCGCGTTTGAAGTGCGGGATGGACAAGCCCAGCAAAATCATCAGCCCGCAGGCGGCCAGGCGCAGCATCAACTGCACGTCGGCATCCTCGTCACGCACCGACCATTTGTGGCGCAGGGCGATCAACGTCGCCAGCGCCAGCGGCACCACCGGGAAATAGCGGTACAGGCTCAATTTGAAGTAGAAATAGAACGGCTCGCCGGTTTCGTCGAGGCGCCCGGCAAACTGCATCCGCAGCACATCATCGACGAAGCTATCGCCACCGCTGATCCGCGCCAGCTTCAGCAGCACCCACCAACAGCCGGCCAGCAACACCAAGCCGATCACGCCGTGGGCAATCACCTTTTTAAGCAGCGCAATGCGCTCTTCCCGCGTACGAGCCGTGCCGAGCGCCCAGTAGACACAGGCCACTCCACAGACCTCGATCAACCCCAGCGGCCCGCGAATGGCAAACGCCACCACGAACAACGGAAATATCGCGTATTGCCGCAGCCGCGAGCCCATGCGCTCGCCGGTATGCAACAGGTAGATACACCCCAGGCACAGCAGCGAGATCATCTGGTCCAGGCACACCGAGCGCGACTTCTCCAGCAACTGCGCGGTCAATGCGGTGAGCAGCACCGTCAGCAGCGCCCACGCGCGGCCAGACGGCACCAGCAAGCGATAGATCAGCGCCATCACCCCGGCAGACGCCAGGGCGGTAGGCATCACGTTAGCCAGGTCGTTGGGCGCGCCGAACAGGCGGGCAAAGAGGTAGCTCAGGTAGGTCGCGGTGCCCGGGTAGTCCGGGTAAGGCTCGCCGTAGGTGGTAGGAAAGAGGCTCGCACCGTGGCGAAACATCTCTTGCATGAACACCGCCCAGCGACCGTCGAAGCCTTGTGGCTGCTGGTCCCAGATGCCCAGGGTAAACAGCAGCAAGGCGATAAAAAAGATACCCAGCGATTCCATTCGAAAGCGGTTGTGTTGATCCATTATTCAGCCTGTCAGGTGGGGTAAACCGGCTCATGTTGCCGACCACCACCCTGAATGCCCCCTGAACGGAATCAAACATTCATCAGCCTAACGACGAGCGGGCCAGATCAGCAGCGGCATCAGCCGGATGTAGAGTAGCTCCCCCACCAACTCCATCAGGGTTTGCGTGATCACGGCGGCGGCAGCGAGGCCTCGGATGTCTTCGGGCAACGCCAGCGCCAGCGGCAACACCACCAGGGAGTTGCGCGTGGACGCGCTGAAGGTGACCGCCCGCGCGGTGGTCGATGGCAGCTTGAACAGCCGCGACGCCAGCGCGCCCATCAGCGGCGCCAGCAACAGAAAGCCGATGTACACCGGGATCACCGGCGCCAGCAGGCCGATATCGCGGACCACGGCGGTGATTTGCGAGCCGATCACCACCATCAGCACCAGTGCCATGGCCGGCACGGGCAACCAGGCCCAGGCCTCGCTCCAGGCACTGATGACACTCGATCGCCGGGACAGGGAAGTCGTCAGCACCGCCAGAATCATGGGGGCAACGATCAGCAGCAGGAAGGCCTCGACAAACGGCCCCACCGAAACCACCACCTGTGACTGCGCCCCGAGGATCAACCCCAGGTACACCGGCAACAGCAGCAGTTGCAGCAGCAACAGAATCGGGGTTGCCGCCAGCATCAATCGCGAGTCGCCCTTGCCGATATGGGTGAACACCACCACGTAGTCGATGCACGGCGTCAACAGCACCAGCAGCGCCCCCACCAGGATCGCCGGGTGCTCCACCAGGCCACGGGTCAGCACCCACACCAGCAGTGGAATCAGGAGGAAATTGGCCAGCAGCAACGCGGACATGAAGCGCTTGTTGCCCAAGCCCTCGCGCAGGTCCAGAAAGGGTATTTGCAGGAACATCGCGTACATCAGCACAGCGATGGCGGGCGTGACCCACCCGCTCAGTTCCCGTGCCAGCGAGGGCACCAACAGCCCGGCGACCGCCGCCACGATCACTGCACAGAAGTAGATCGGTATCTGATTGTGCTCAAGTGCATCGCGGCTCATTCACGCTCCCATCCTGGCTAAAAGGTCGCAAGCCTAGCATCGGCGGGCACCCCATCGAAGTGGATGGAGTGATATAGGGGCATATGGGCAAATGAATCTCTGTGCCCGTATACGAAGGTGTACCATCAAGGCTGCATTCCACCACAATCAGTCAGCCATGCCCCCGGTAAGCGAAGAGAGTAGCCAGATAGTCGCCTCTCTGGCGCAGCGGATGGACGGTAACCCCGGCCCGTCACGAGCAGCTGATGCAATTATTGCCACCCTGCAGGACATCGACAGCGCCCTCACCCCGATTATCGGCCAGCACGGCGTGGCCGCCCTGTACCGGCGCAGCCTGCTGTTGTGCGCCGCCAGCCATCCGCGTCTGGCCGGCAGCTTTGACAACCTGCCCGCCCGCGACATGACGGCCCTCAAAACCCTACTGCTTGAGCAAAGCGAAGCCGACAGCCTGTTTTTCGGCGAAACGCTGCTCAAGACACTTTATGAGTTGCTGACCACACTGATCGGGCCCTCGCTCACCGCACGCTTGCTGCGCGCCGTGTGGGAAAACTCTTTGAGCGGCAACCCTGCGCAGGATACTTCGCCATGAGCACCAAAGTGACAATCAACCGCCTGGCCACCGGCGTGCCAGGACTGGACGAAGTGCTTGGCGGAGGTTTGCCGGAGTTTTCGTTCAACCTGATCGCCGGCCCTCCGGGTTGCGGCAAGACCACCCTGGCCCATCAGATGATGTTCGCCCTGGCCACGCCTGAACGCCCGGCGCTGTTTTTCACCGTGCTGGGCGAGCCACCGCTGAAGATGCTGCGTTACCAGCAGCAGTTCGATTTTTTCGACAGCGAGGCCATCAACCATTCGATTCGCTATATCAACCTGGCCGACGACACCTTGGCCGGCGACCTTGACGAAGTGCTGCGGCGCATCGTCGTCGCCGTCGAAACCCATGCCCCCGCGCTGGTGTTTGTCGACTCGTTCCGCTCGGTGGTGCTGGCCAGCCAGACCCAGGACAACCCCAACAACAACCTGCCGCAGTTCGTCCAGCAACTGGGCATGTTGATGACCACCTGGCAGGCCACGACCTTCCTGATTGGCGAGTACTTCACCGAAACCGACACCAACCCGATTTTCACCGTGGCCGACGGCCTGATCTGGCTGCGCCAGAGCGTGCAACGCAATTCCATGGTACGCAAAATGGAAATCATGAAGATGCGCGGCCAGCCGACCTTGCCGGGGCTGCACACCTTCCGCATTGCGACATCGGGCATCAAGGTTTTCCCGCCGGCTGCTGCCAATATTCCCGCACCGCTGGCGCCAGACTCACAACGTTTGAAAATGGGCGTTCCGCGCCTGGATGAAATGCTCGGCGGCGGCCTGCCCCGGGGTTACTCGTTGCTGGTGGCCGGCCCTTCCGGTTCCGGCAAAAGCATCCTCGCGTCATCGTTCCTGGCCGAAGGTGCGCGTAACGGCGAAACCGGCGTGATCGCGGCGTTTGAACAACGCCCCAACCACCTGCAGAACGCGGTGCTCGCACAACTGATTGAAAGCGGCCAGGTGGGCCTGGTGGACAGCCGTGCGCCCGACCTGTCCATCGATGAAGTGGTGCATTTGCTGCTCAACGAAATCACCCGCCTGAAGGCCACCCGCGTGGTCATCGATTCGCTGTCGGGCTTCGAGCTGGCCCTGGCGCCGACCTTTCGCGATGATTTCCGTGAATCACTGTCGCGCATGGTCACCGCCCTCACCGGCGCCGGCGTCAGCGTGCTGATGACCTCCGAGCTGGAAGACCGCTACACCGACCTGCGCTTCAGCCCCTACGGCACCGCGTTCCTCACCGACGCGATCATCGTGCAACGCTACATCGAAGTGCAAAGCCGCCTGTTGCGCATCATGGCCGTGGTCAAGGTACGCGCCAGCGCGCATTCCGATGAACTGCGCCAGTACCACATCGATGACGACGGCCTGCAAATCGGCGAACGCCTGCCCGACCAGGAAGGGCTGCTCGGCGGCCGCCCTACCCGACAGCACCCCGGTGCTGTCAATGTGTGAGCCACTCCCATGAGCAAGGCCGATGACAAGAACAAGGACGCCGTGGCCAGTGCCGCACGCGAACTGTTCCTGCTCGGCCAGAAAACCGTCGAGGCCCGCGCCGTGCTCGCGGCCCTGCAACAAGAGCTGACCGACGCCAAAAACCGCTTGGGCGACACCCAGCAGATCGAGCATCTGGTGGAGGCCAATCAACAACTGGTGCTCGCCATTCTGCTCGCCCAATCCGATGCCGCCCCGCCCCGGCACAGCGAGCAACAGCAGTTGTCCCAGGAAATGCGCGAGGCCAACGCCCAACTGGTGATTGCCGCCCTCAGCGCCCAGGAGCTACAAGCCGCTGCCGAGCGCGCGCTGATTCAACAAAAGAACATCCTGGCGCTCGTGGCTCACGAACTGCGCAACCCGCTGACGCCCATCAGCATGATCGCCGGCCGCCTCGCCCGCGTCCCCAGCGCCGAACTGCCGCGCATGCAATCGCTGATCGAAGGCCAGGTGCAGCACATGTCGCGCCTGGTGGAAGACCTGCTGGACGTGTCCCGCGCCAGCACCGGCAAACTGCGGCTGGACTGCGAGGTGCTGGACATTGTGCCGATCATTGAACGGGCCATCGAAGTCTGCACACCGTCGATGATCACCCAGAAGCTGCACTTCACGTCCCAAGTGCCGCAAGAACCATTAATGGTCAACGGCGACGCGATTCGCCTCACGCAAATCCTCGGCAACATCCTGGGCAACGCCATCAAATACACGCCCGCCGGCGGCATTGTGCGACTCTCGGTGACACTGGAGCGCAAAGTGCTGCTACTGAGCGTGATCGACACCGGCATCGGCATCTCGGCCCAGGCGTTGCCGTTTATCTTTGATCCGTTTGTCCAGGACGTGCACGCCGTCGGCTTCAACGGCGCCGGCCTGGGCATTGGCCTGACGGTGGTGCGCGAGCTGGTGGAAGCCCATGGCGGCACGGTGATCGCCATCAGCGACGGTGACGGGCTGGGCAGTGAGTTTGTGGTGACCCTGCCGTTAGTGCGATAGGCCGGCAAACGCCAAAACCCCGGGGAGAAATCCCTGGGGTTTTTTATTACGCGAAATTTGATAGCTTCGACGTCTTATAAAACTGCGAACGGGCCTTGATGCCCCATCGAAAGCGCAAGCACCGAGCCCGCTCATGAACCTGCCAACCCAACCACCCGCCGAAGCATTCCGCGAGCCCGCCGCCGACGGTTATCCCATTGGCGGTTTTACCTGGCGCCACATCAGGACTGACATCGAACGCCCCGTGGTGATCATCAACGCCGCGACCTCGGTGCGCTGCCGGCATTACTCGCGTTTTGCCGACTACCTGTTTGCCAATGGCTTCGACGTCATTACCTACGACTACCGTGGCATCGGCGAGTCCCGCAGCGGCCCGCTGAAGGGGTTCAAGGCCTCGTGGTCGGATTGGGGCGTGCTGGATTTCGAAGCGATCCTGCAGCGGGCTCAGCGGGAGTTTCCGGGGCAGCCGATTGATGTGGTCGGGCACAGTTTTGGTGGCTGCGCGGCGGGACTCGGAGCGTCCGGGGCGGCGATTCGGCGATTGGTCACCGTGGGCGCACAGTTTGCCTACTGGCGTGACTATGAGGTGAGCACACGTTGGCGGATGTTTGCCAAATGGCACGTGGTGATGCCGTTGGTGACCGCTGTGTTTGGCTACTTTCCGGGCAAGCGTATGGGCTGGCTGGAGGATACCCCGACGGGTGTGGTGCGCGACTGGAGTACGCCAACGCCGGGTTATGAAAAACGACCGAGCGGCAGGGCCTTGGGTGAGTTGCCGTTTTCCCGGGTGAAGGCACAGGTATTGGCGATCAGCATTACTGATGATCCGTTTGGCACGGTGGCGGCGATCGAGCGCCTTTTGGGTTATTTCGAAAGCAGCGAACGCACGCATCTGCGAATCGCCCCTGAAGATATCGGCGAAAAGGAGGTCGGACACTTCGCATTCTTTCGCAGCCAGTATCAGGATCGATTGTGGCCGATTGCGTTGGCGTGGTTGCAGCGAGGGGAGTTGGACCAAGCCGCGCCGGGACACCAAGTGACGGGTCGCACTTAGAAACCCTTGGGATTTCCCCCGACCTGCGCTTCAATACGCCATCCCCAGATCCTGACACCAAGGACGTGAGCCCATGGCCTCGCCGAACAAGCAGCAAAAACGCGCCCACCGGGCAAAAGCCAAGGCCAAGCAGAACCGCACTCAACGCGCCGTCGCCACCAAGCCGGACGCCTTTGCCGGCGATGACAGCCGCATTGACCTTGAGTCAGTGGATTTGACCGAGTTGTTCCTGGAGATGCGCACTGCGGGCGAAACCAGCCAACAGGCGCTGTGTGCGGTGTTCCTCGCGCACCCGCTGCTGGCGGTCGTGCTGGAGCAGGAAGGCGAAGAGGAAGCGACTGACTTTATCCTTGCGGCGCTGATCGAGTATCGCCAGTGGGCCACGGATACCGAGGATGAAGCAGCGGCCCTGGCGTGGATTGAATCGCCAGAGTTCCAGGCTGATTACGTCGCAGCGTCACAGGCGCTGGTCAGTTCAGAGAGCTGATCAAAAAAATGGGAGCCCGAAGGCTCCCATTTTTTTTGCCGCGCGCTACATCAATTCAGCACCGCAGCCCCTACCTTCAGGCTCTTGCGCCGACGCGACACAATCAGCCCCGCCGCAATCACCAGCAAGCTCAGGATCCCGGTGGCGATGATCTCCACCTGGTGCGCTTCCTGGAACAGCATGATGGTCAGCACGCCGACGATGAACACGATCACCGCGTACGTCAGGCCCGGGAACAGCCACATCTTGAAGGCAATCTTCTCGCCCGCGTCCGTGCGCTTCTGGCGCATGCGCAGTTGCGACACGGCGATCACCAGGTACACCAGCAACGCGATGGCGCCGGAGCTGGCCAGCAGGAATTCAAACACCGCCGCCGGGGCCACGTAGTTGGCGAATACCGCCAGGAACGCTGCGCCGGTAGACAGCAACACCGCCCAGTAAGGCGTGCCGCTCTTGTTGGTGATTTTGGACACCGCTGGCGCATCACCGCGACGGCCCAGGGAGAACATCATGCGCGAAGCGGTGTACAACGCCGAGTTCAGGCAACTGGTCACCGCCACCAACACCACCAGATCAACGATCAGCTTGGCATTCGGGATGCCCATGCGCTCCAGCACGGTCTGGTAGGAACCGACCGCCGCCAGCGCAGGATCATTCCACGGCACCAAGGCCACCACGATGAAGATCGATACCAGGTAGAACAAGCCGATCCGCCAGATCACCGAGTTGGTGGCCTTGGAGATTTGCTGGCCAGGGTTCTTCGATTCAGCGGCCGCGATGGTCACGATCTCGGTGCCCATGAACGAGAACATGGTGGTCAGAATTGCCGCCAACACCGCGCCCATGCCGTTGGGCAGGAAGCCCTGGGTGTCGAACAGGTGCGACACGCCGCTGACCTGGCTGCCCGGCAGGAAGCCGAAAATCGCCAGGATGCCGAGGATCACAAACCCGATGATCGCCACCACCTTGATCAGCGCAAACCAGAACTCGAACTCGCCGTAGTTCTTCACGCTGAACAGGTTGGTCGCCGTCAGCAGCAAGGTGATGATCAGGGTGAAGGCCCAGATCGCCACATTGGGGAACCAGGCGTGCAGGATGGTCGCGGCGGCGTTGGCCTCCAGCGGGATCACCAACACCCAGAACCACCAGTACAACCAGCCGATGGTGAAACCAGCCCAGTGCCCGATCGCTCGGTCGGCATAAGTAGAGAACGAACCCGTGTCCGGAGACGCTACGGCCATTTCGGCCAGCATGCGCATCACCAACACCACCAGGGTACCGGCGGCGGCGTACGCCAGCAGTACGGCAGGCCCTGCCGCCGCAATCGCGTGGCCGGAGCCGACAAACAACCCGGCACCAATAACGCCGGCAATCGACAGCATGGTGACGTGACGCGGTTTGAGCCCCTGTTCGAGGTCATTGGAGCTTTGCGTACTACTCATTGACACACCTTTGCGAGGAATTGCGAATACGGTCCACCCGGTCTGGCGTCTCTCTCGTGAAAAGAAACCAACGGGGCGTTCTTTATTTTTTACGCAAGATTTGCGCCAAAATGTTACAGAGCCATGATTGACGCGGGCTGTAGGGAAACTCAACGGCTCTCGTAAGTCACTGACACTAATGGCATTCCGCTATAGCGTTACTGTGCGACCCACTTGAAAGACGAACACGCGCACCAAAAACACACACAAATTGTGCGTGACGCCCTATTAAAGGGCTGATATGGACCGTTCACCCGTTTAACCCTTCCAACACCCGGCCAAAGCTGGCACCATCGCGCCCTTTTTTACGCAAAACCTGCAGGAATCCTGGTTCAAACGGCTGTTCGGTTGTTGATGGCGCGACACACTGCTGTGCCGATGCGACACCCTGCCGCACACCGTCTGTTTACCGTCCGCAGGGCTGTTGGCTGTCATCCAAACGCTATGCTAGCTTGGCGCCTCGCCAGGAAGGCGGCCCAACAGCAGGAGCGCAATGAACACAATGAGGACCCCACATGGCTGAGGCCACGCCCGCGCTTGAAATCCGCAACTTGCATAAACGCTATGGTGAGCTGGAGGTGCTTAAAGGCATCTCGCTGACCGCCCGCGACGGCGATGTGATCTCGATCCTGGGTTCCTCCGGTTCCGGCAAGTCCACGTTCCTGCGCTGCATCAACCTGCTGGAAAACCCGCATCAGGGGCAAATCCTGGTGGCCGGTGAAGAGCTCAAGCTCAAGGCCGCGAAAAACGGTGAACTGGTGGCCGCCGACGGCAAACAGATCAACCGCCTGCGCAGCGAGATCGGTTTTGTGTTTCAAAACTTTAACCTGTGGCCGCACATGAGCATCCTCGACAACATCATCGAGGCTCCGCGCCGGGTGCTGGGCCAAAGCAAAGCCGAAGCCATCGAAGTCGCCGAAGCCTTGCTGGCCAAGGTCGGCATCAGTGACAAGCGCCACGCCTACCCCGCGCAATTGTCCGGCGGCCAGCAGCAACGCGCGGCCATCGCCCGCACCCTCGCCATGCAGCCCAAGGTCATCCTGTTCGACGAGCCGACATCGGCCCTTGACCCGGAAATGGTTCAGGAAGTACTTAATGTGATCCGCGCACTGGCCGAAGAAGGCCGCACCATGCTGCTGGTCACCCATGAAATGGGCTTCGCCCGTCAGGTGTCCAGTGAAGTGGTTTTCCTGCACCAGGGCGTGGTCGAAGAGCAAGGATCGCCACAGCAGGTATTTGAAAACCCGCTTTCGGCGCGCTGCAAACAATTCATGTCCAGCAACCGCTAACGGAGCAACATGCATGCAGAACTATAAAAAATTCCTCCTGGCTGCCGCCGTTTCGATGGCATTCAGCGCCTCGGCGATGGCCGAGACTTTGACCATGGGGATCGAAGCGGCCTACCCGCCCTTCAACAATAAAGACGCCAGCGGCAACGTAGTGGGCTTTGACAAAGACATCGGCGACGCCCTGTGCGCCAAGATGAAAGTCGAGTGCAAGGTGTACGTCTCCGATTGGGACGGCATCATTCCGGCCCTGAACGCCAAGAAGTTCGACTTCCTGGTCTCCTCGCTGTCCATCACCGATGAACGCAAGCAGGCCGTCGACTTCACCGACCCGTACTACTCCAACAAGCTGCAGTTCATCGCGCCGAAAGCCACCAAGGACTTCAAGACCGACGCCGGTTACCTGAAGGGCAAGATCATCGGCGCACAACGCGCGACGCTGGCCGGTACCTACCTGGAAGACAAGCTGCCGGACACCACCGCCAAGCTCTATGACACCCAGGAAAACGCCTACCTCGACCTGACTTCCGGCCGACTGGACGGGATGCTGGCCGACAAGTACGTGCAGTACGAGTGGCTGAAAAGCAAAGACGGTTCCGCCTACGAATTCAAAGGCGACCCGGTGGTTGAGAGCGACAAGATCGGTATCGCCGTGCGTAAAGGCGATGCACTGCGCGAGCGCTTGAACACCGCACTGGCCGAAATCAAGGCCGACGGCACCTACAAGAAGATCAACGACAAGTACTTCCCTTTCAGCATCGAGTGATCCTGAATGGCCTGCCCGGCGCGCTCGCTTGAGTGCGCCGGTCCTGAGCTTTGCCTTGCGAAACGACTAAACCATGAATTTCGACCTCTACGGATTCGGCCCGGCGCTCGCCGCTGGCGCGCTGATGACCGTCAAGCTGGCGCTCACGGCCCTGTGCCTTGGGCTGGTGCTCGGCCTGGCCGGTGCCTTGGCCAAGACTTCCCCGTACAAGCCCCTGCAATGGCTTGGCGGCGCCTACTCCACCCTGGTTCGCGGAATCCCCGAACTGCTGTGGGTACTGCTGATTTACTTCGGCACGGTCAACCTGATGCGTTCCCTCGGGGAATTCTTCGGCAACCCCGACCTGTCCCTCAGCGCCTTCGCCGCCGGGGTTATCGCCCTGGGCCTGTGCTTTGGCGCCTACGCCACGGAAGTCTTCCGCGGCGCGATCCTGGCAATCCCCAAGGGCCACCGTGAAGCCGGTGTCGCACTGGGCTTGTCGAAGTTCCGGATCTTCACCCGGTTGATCATGCCGCAGATGTGGCGCATCGCCCTGCCGGGCCTGGGCAACCTGTTCATGATTCTGATGAAGGACACCGCGCTGGTCTCGGTGATCGGCCTGGAAGAAATCATGCGCCACGCGCAAATCGGCGTGACCGTCACCAAGCAGCCCTTCACCTTCTTTATGGTCGCGGCCTTCATGTACCTGGGCCTGACCGTCCTGGCGATGACCGGCATGCACTTCCTGGAAAAACGTGCCGCGCGCGGCTTTGCGAGGAGCACGCAATGAGTGGCGACTACAGCTGGCTGGCGCATTTCGACCTCGGCCTGAACTGGGCCGTGATCATCAAGTGGCTGCCAAGACTGGCCCAGGGCGCGACCCTGACCCTGGAGCTGGTGGCCATCGCGGTGATCGCCGGCCTGCTGCTGGCAATCCCGCTGGGCATCGCACGTTCTTCGCGCCTGTGGTACGTGCGCACCCTGCCCTATTGCTACATTTTCTTCTTCCGGGGCACGCCGCTGCTGGTGCAGTTGTTCCTGGTGTATTACGGCCTGGCGCAGTTCGACGCCGTGCGTGAAAGCGCCATGTGGCCCTACCTGCGGGACCCGTTCTGGTGCGCTACCGCCACCATGACCCTGCACACCGCCGCCTACATCGCCGAGATTTTGCGTGGCGCGATCCAGGCCATCCCGCCGGGTGAAATCGAAGCGGCGCGGGCGCTGGGCATGTCCAAGCCCAAGGCGCTGTTCTACATCATCCTGCCGCGTGCCGCGCGCATCGGCCTGCCGGCCTACAGCAACGAAGTGATCCTGATGCTCAAGGCCAGCGCCCTGGCCAGTACCGTGACGTTGCTGGAACTGACCGGCATGGCCCGCACGATCATTGCCCGTACTTACCTGCCGGTGGAGATCTTCTTCGCCGCGGGCTTGTTCTACCTGCTGATGTCCTACGTGCTGGTGCGCTTCTTCAAGCTGCTGGAACGCTGGTTGCGGGTCGATGCCTGCCAGGGCCGCTGACGCCTCGTTGACGGGTGAGCAATTGCTCGCCCGCTTCCAGGCGCTGGACGCGTTCCTCATCGAGCATCAAGGGCTGTGGCGACCACGGCCCTTTACCCATCTGCAATTGCCGTGGGAAACCCGGCACCCCGAGCTGGCCCACTGGCTGCGACAGCGCTCGCTGGCAGACGCGGAAAGCAGCCATAACCAACCTCACACCCTGCCGGCACCCGCGCCCTTTCCCGAGCTGGCCATGCAGTCGCTGAATCTCAGTGCTGTGGATAACTTACCGTCCAGTGCGCTACCAGCCGCCCATCATCGTTTGAACGTCGATGTACCCGGCCGCAAATGGCAGCAGATCGAAGCCTTCGGTGCGGCCCTGCAATTTTCCAGGACACCCCGACACTGGCTCGACTGGTGCGCCGGCAAGGGCCACCTCGGCCGCCGCCTGCTGCAACCCGGGCAGCAACTGACGTGCCTGGAATACGACCCGGCCCTGATTGCCTCAGGGCAGTCGCTCAGCGAACACCATCAATTACCCGTCGCCCATCGCCTGCAAGACGTGATGGCCGACATGCAGATCAGCCCCGAGCAAACCCCCGTCGCCCTGCATGCCTGCGGCGACCTGCATGTGCGTCTGCTCCAGCTGGCCAGCGCCGCCGGCTGCCGGCAACTGGCCGTGGCACCGTGCTGCTATAACCGCATCCGCGCCGAGCATTACCTGCCACTGTCGATGACCGCCCAGGCTTCATCACTGCGTTTATCGGTGGAAGACCTCGGCCTGCCGCTGAGCGAAACCGTCACCGCCGGGGCCCGAGTGCGCCAGCAGCGCGACACCTCGATGGCCAGGCGCCTGGGCTTTGATGGCCTGCAACGGCAACTGCGCGGCAGTGACGAGTACCTGCCCACGCCATCGCTGCCCACGAGTTGGCTGGCCAAGCCCTTCGCCGACTACTGCCGCGAACTGGCGGCGCTCAAGGGATTATCCACCGGTGAACAGGATTGGCTGGCGCTGGAGGCCCAAGGCTGGCGGCGCCTGGCCGAGGTGAGAAACCTGGAATTGCTGCGTGGTCTGTTTCGGCGCCCGCTGGAAATGTGGCTGGTGCTGGATCGCGCGTTGTTTCTCACGGAAAACGGCTACACGGTACACGTCGGCAGCTTCTGCGAAACACCGCTGACCCCGCGCAACCTGATGCTGCTGGCCGAGCGCAATTAAGGGGCATTTTGTCGCAGCGTGCCCTGTGGATAACTCTGTTGATGGAATTCTTGCGGAGGCCGTAGCAGCAAGCTTTACAGGGCAAAATGCTGACTGGTCATTTTTTGTTCATAAAATAAAACGCACGCAAAACAGGCAGTTGCAGCCTGATGAGAACCGCTCCGCAAAATTGCGGTTTCATGACATGTCGAACCAACCGATTGTGCATAAGCATCTGGCGTTAGCGGCATAACCCGGGCTTTTCAACGGGCAATCAACAGGCGGCAAAGCTCGTTGATATCGTCACAGGCCATGCTCGTCGCTTCGTTATCCAGCGGGTCGCTGCCAAAAGCCAGGGCCTCGCTGATCGCCGGGTCCCGGTGCACCACCTCCAGCAGGTTGTCACCCAGGCGCTTCCTGAACACCTCGACCATGTCCAGGCTGAAGCCGGAAGTCTCGTCGAGCTGGTTGATCACGAAGTGGCAACGCAGCGCCGGCTGGCGATCAAGGTGCGGCACCAGCAACTGCTCCATCTGCTCCAGGGTGCCCAGGGAGGCGGCATCCGCCTGGGCGATGACCAGCACCACATCGGCCACGTTCAGCGCCTGGTGCAGGTAGACGTTATTGCCCGCCGGCGTGTCGATGATCACCGTGTCCTGCTCACTCAAATCCAGGGCCGACAGGTGCTGCGCCAGCCAATCCGGTTCCTGTTTCAGCCAGCGCTGGAGGTCTTCCTGCTGGCGGATATCGGTTTCCCCAAAGGTGATCACTTGGCAACCGGCGAAGCCTGAATGAAGGATGTGGCTCCAGCGCTCGTTCTGCAGGCTGGTGCGCCCGATGCCGGGCAAGGTGTGGCTCAAGCCGAAGTGGTGATAGAGGGCATTTTGCGGGTCCAGGTCCAGCGCCACCACCGGCCGGCCAGCGCGCTGCAAACCGCTGCTCAGCGCCGTGGCCAGGGTGCTGCGGCCGACCCCGCCATTGACGGACACCAGCGCCACCACGTTCGCACGGATGGTCGCGGCTTCGCGTGGCTGCTCGTTGGCACAAGGGGAATGTCGGGAGAACGACGCGCCGCTGCCCATGTTGAGGCTGGCGCTGTCATCGACGGGGATGTCTTCGAAGAATTGCAGCATCGAATCCATTCCCTGGACATCACTGGCAGTTGTCTTATCAAACAACTCAAAAAGATCATCGGTTCGGCTCATCGCCAACACTCCTCACGACGCATCGTAAAGACGTGAAAGGTCAGCTGTACTGATGCTTACCGCAGGTCTTTTTGTGGGCGCCTTTGTGTACGCATTCTGTGACAAAGGATCGAGAGTGTCATTATTTTGGTGTTTCTGAAGAAATCTTTAAGACGAGCGGTAAATGGTCAATTTACTGACTAATCTTTATCGGATCGTAAGGCGTCTGCAAATCACGCTCAGGGATCTCCCAGATCAGCAGCTTGGGCGGCGTCTGCTTGAACGCCGGGCTGTCGAAATAAGCCTTGGCGGCGCCAGAGAATTCGCCACCGTCCTTGCTGAAATTACCCACCGGTGCATTCAAGGCTTTTTGCAGGAAACCCACGAAGTTTGAATTGCGCGAGAACGAGGTGCCGATCAGCGCCACGTTCGGCAGCCCGGCGTCGCCGAACAAATCGTCAGGGTTGCTGGACGCCGCGGGCCCCTTCTCATGGGCCGTACTGGCCGCAACCTGCTCGCCCACTGGCTGCAACTTCGGCGGCAACCAGTCGAGACCGGCCAGCCGTACCAGGTCACCCGGACGCGGTGCGAGCGGCGCCTGGGTGATGTCGAAGGCTTGCTCCGGCGTGGCCTGGATACCGCGCTGCTGGATGCGCTGAGCCACGGCACGGGCACCGGCGTTCGAGCCGATTTCACTCCAGTGGGTGTCGGTGCGCAGGAATGCATCCGGGCCCAGGGGTTTCAGGGTGTCGGTCAGATCCAGTGCTTCAACGCCCGCCGCTTGCAACAGCGTGGTCCATTGCTGGATCCGGCCATCCAGCACGGCCGGGCGATACACGCCGCAGCGTTGTGCGGCCGCGATGCGGGTTTTGTCCGGCACCACCACCACTTGCAGATCAATGCCGCGTAGGCCGAGCTGTTTTTTCAGGTCGATCACCGCGTCTGCCTTGGTGCGCGCATTGTCTTCGGCGTGGCGGTTGAGCTTCAGTTCATCGCTGATAAACAGCCAGCCCGGGCAACCCTGGCGGACTCGCGGCCCGGTGTCACTGAACACCAGCCAGCTGGCGCCGCGCTCCAGATTCGCCGCCTCGATGGCCATCGGCGCCTTGGACAGCTCCTTGGCAAACCGGTGAGTCACGTCGCCATGCAACAGCATGTCGCTGTCGACCTTGGGCGGCAGGAAACTTACCGGGCCCTTGACCATCAGCCAGACGCAAGACAACAGCCCCGCCGCCAGGAAAGGCACCAGCACCCAGCCCGCCAGGGGGCTGGTGCGAATGGCCAATTCACTCGGTGGGGTCGGCGCGGTAGGGGCGGGCATCGTCAGGCTTCCTTAGAACTGAAAGTACAGAAACGGTACGGCATCGCGGCTGGCAATCAGCGCGAACGACAACACAAACCCGGCCACCGGCCACAGGGACGCGGCCACCACAAACCAGGGCTGCGTACCAAAACGCTGCTCGCAGCGGGTCTGCCAGATCGGCGCGATGATGCACACCAGACCGAGCAACGCGGCCATGCCATGGGCAGGGCGCATAGCCACCGCCAACGCATCACCCAGTGCAATGCCGTGCATGCCGAATTGCCCGGCGTACATGGCCAGTGCCGAATGGAAGTCCGGCGCGCGGAATAGCGTCCAGGCCAGGCACACAAACAGCAGCGTCAAGATGTGCGACAGCACCGGCGGAATGCTCGGCAGGCTCGAACGCGACCACGCCCGGTCGATGCACAACGCGATACCGTGGGCCGAACCCCACAACAGGTAGTTCCAGCTGTCACCGCCGTGCCACAACCCGGCAATCGCCATGGTCAGGAACAGGTTGCGATAGGTGCGCCACACGCCGTCGCGATTACCGCCGAGGGCGATGTACAGGTAGTCCCGCAGCCAGCTGGACAATGACAAATGCCAACGCCGCCAGAAGTCCTGGATGCTGCTGGCCAGGTACGGCCGGTTGAAGTTTTCCGGGAAGTGAAAGCCCAGCATCAAGCCCAGGCCGATGGCCATGGCGCTGTAGCCGGCGAAGTCGAAAAACAGTTGCAGCGAGTACGCGAGGCAACCGATCCAGGCATCCACCAGGCTCGGGTTTTCCAGGTGGAAGGCGATGTCCACCAGCGGCGACAAGGTGTCGGCCACCAGCACTTTCATGCCCATGCCGATCATGAAGCGCCGGGCGCCGAGGCTGAAATTCGGCCAGTTGAAATAGCGCTGGTTCAGCTCGCGCCGCACCCAGTCATAACGAATGATCGGACCGGCAATCGAGTGGCCGAACATCGAGATATAGGTGGCGTAATTGATGAAGCTGCGCTCCACCGGCACGGTATGCCGATGCACGTCCACCAGGTAAGAGATCGCCTGCAACACGATAAACGACAACCCCGCCGGCAACGCCACGCGCTGCCACTCCAGCGGCATGGCGCCGTACCAGGTGATCACCTCACTCACGGTGCCCGCGACGATGTTGGCGTACTTGTACCAACACAGCACGGCGGTGTTGAACACGATCAACGCGATCAACAACCGCACCCGGCCCTTGCCGTCTTCACGGGAACGGTCCACCAGCAAGCCGCCGACCCACGCCACCACGGTCAACACCATGTGCAGGAACAGGAACAGCGGGCTCAGCCAGCCGTAGAACAGCCAGCTGCCGATCAACAGGATGACGTTGCGCCAGCCCGGACGGGCCAGCGCATAAATCAACAGGAAGGCCGGCAGGAACAGCGTGAGGAATTCCAGTGAGGCAAAGACCATGGTGGTGTCGGGCCCGATCAGTTAGCGAGCGTGTCGGAGGTAAACAGCAACCTCGAACCGGCAGCCGATGGCAAGGCCAGCACGCTGTAGCGCTCGCCGGCCTTGAGGGTGAAGGTCAGCGGTTGGCCGACCGGTGCATTGGCGCACTTGAGCTGCACCGACAGTTCCACCGGGTTGATCATGCGGCGCGAAATCGAACCTTCGGCGACCTTCTTGAACAGCTCGGCTTTTTGCGCCACGGCTTCCAGGCTTGCGTCAGCGCAGGCAGCGTCAGCGTTGATAAAGGCCAGCGAGGCCTTCAAGGCGTTGAAGTCGTCCGGTTGTTCGTGGATCACCAACTGGCGCGTGCCGCCCTTGGCATCCGGTACGGCGACCACGGTGGCGAATTCGCCCGGTGCGACGGTCACGGCCAGCTCGGAATCCTTGCCGCCCTGGCTCAACACGCCCTTGATCGGGGTCTTGCCGCCCGACACCGGCAGGTAGTCGGAAACGAGTTTGTCGCCGCCCAATACCAGGCTCGCCTTGGAACCCTGGGGCAGCAATTTCAGCTCGCCGTCGGTGCCGTTGGCCAGGCGCAGGAATGCCGAATCCTTCTCCGGGCCGGTGGGGTACAACGGGATATCGGCGCTGTAGGCGCTGACGCTGGCGAGCAAGGTCACCAGGCCCAGGGTGGTCCGTTTCATTATTGCGCTCCCTTGGTCACAGCGGCCGGTGGCAACTTCGCCAGGGACTCGCCGATCGCCTTGGCCCACTTCTGGTAGCCGTCGATGGTGAAGTGCTGGCCGTCGGTGGTGATCCACTGGCCCGGTTTGGAGAAGGTCAGCGAGTCGACGTAGGTGCACGGCGCCACGTTGGTGGCGAGGAACTGCGACATCACCTTGGTGCGCGCGTCATCCTTCTTGTACTGCGAACCGACCTTGCCCCACGCCGGCCCGACCCACACGCACTTGGTGCCGGTTTCGGTGATGGCTTTGGTCAGGGAGGTCACGCTTTTCCAGGCCCAGACTTTCGGAAACTGCGGCTCCGGGTACGAGGCCATGGTGTCGGCGATGATGATCACCACCAGGTCCGGTTTGTCCTTGGCGATCAGGTCTTTGATCGGCGTGGTGCTCATGCCGTTCTTGCCGAAAATCTCGGCCTTGCCGCCGGGCAGGCGCTCTGCGCCGCACTCGACTTTCTTCGGCACGATCCAGTCGGCCGCGCCGGCACCGCATGCGCCGATGGAGTGAACCTTGGCGCCCTGGGCGGTCAGGTTGTCCTGCAGCGGGTTGAGCAGCGAATCAGGAAAGCTCATGTGACTTTCGCCCAATACCAGCAGGGTCAGGCCGGCAATAGCAGAAGCGGAAACAGGCATGGATGACTCCTATCAATCAATTCGAATAAGGGGAACGGTACGGACTGACCGGCAAGGGCATAGGCCCGCTCAGGTCTTCAAACAGGTAGCGCAGGTAGGCGTTGCCGACGTACTGGCGATAGTCCTGGGCGTTGTCGAGACCGACTTCGCCACCCAGGTAAAAGCGCGAGCTGAGGCGGTATTCGGCGGCGGCGTTGAAGCTGTAGCCGATGCCGGTTTTTGTATCTTGGGCATAGTTCGGATTGCCCCGGGCACGTTGGAGCTGGTCATGCCCCGGGAAATAATCGACTGCATCTTGCTCGATACGCTGGAGGCCCACCGAACTTTTTATCTGGTAGCTGAAGCGATCAAAGCTCTGCGCCCAACGCACCGGCACACCCAGGGAGTAGAAGCCCTGCGGGCTGAAGTAACCGCCCTGGCCATAGGTGTAGTAACCCTGATTCTCCTTGAAGCGCATGTACGAACCGCTGAGACCAAGGGTCAGGGTGTCGGTCGGCGTATTGCGCAGGTACCAGTAGATGCCACTGCCCAGTTCCAGGCGGGTGTTATCTTCGACGTTGTTACCCAACATCTCATGCAACGAGGCGTAACCATACACACCGAGTTTCTGGTTGTCGTAGCTCAGGTCGCCACGCCCGCCGTTGGCGGTCACGCCACCCCATTTTTCGCCGGTGCGCTTGTCTTCGGAACCGGCAAAGGACGTCACGCTGTCGGTGACCGGGCGCCGCGAAACGTTGACGCCGTAACGGAAGTTGGAGCCTTGTGAAAACGGCCGCGACACGCTGGCGCCACCGATGATGGTGTCGTACAGGAAGCCCAGCGGGCTGACGCCGATATCGGCCTTGAGACCTTCATCCGGGTTCTCCACGGCAACGGCGAAACCGACACCCGTGTCGCTCTGCGAGCCCGCCGGGTTGGTGGTGCCACCGCCAAACCGGGTGGCGGAGTCGCTTTTCACACTGCCGGAACTCAAGTGCACCGGGGTCACACGCGCGGCAACGTTGAGGTCACCCACTGGAATCCGCACCTCGAACGGCGCCTCAACGTCAGTGATTTTGCTCAGCCCGCTCTCACCGTTGTTGCTGCGAACGCTCAAACCCTGCACCACATAACCCGTGCGATCCCGCAGGATCGTATCCAGCGCACGACGCGCCGGGCTCAGGTTGGCAGTGTCGAGGGAGGCAATTTTCGACGGTGGCTCGAACGGCTCATTCCAGTTGTTCGACGCCGGACGCCCGGAGGCGGCCAAGGCGTTTTCCGGCACGACATTCGTCGGTGCATCAATTGGCGGCGGTATCGGACCGGCGACGGTCAGGTCAGTGACCTGACGACGCTGGCCCGGCAGGCCGACGAAGGGGTTGTAAGGCACGCCCTGGGAACCGGCCTGGGCCAGTTGCGTCTGGCTCTTCTGACTGTTCTCAATCGCCAGCGCCTTGCGCAGCAACGCAGCGGCTTCGTTGTTTTTGCCCAGGCCTTGATAGATGCGCGCCGCCGAGGTGAGGATCTCGGGGTTACCCGGCTCCAGGGACAGCGCCTTTTCACTGGCGCTTTCCGCCAGGCCACGGTCACGGCCTTGCAGCGCGATGTCCGCCAGGCCCAATTGCAGGCGGGCGTTGTTCGGGTTCTGCTGGATCAGCGGCGCGTAAAGCTCCATGGCCTTTTTGCTGTTGCCACTGGCTGCGTACATCCGCGCCAATGCACCGACCGCCATCGCATCGTTGGGACGCTGGGCCAGGGCTGGCGACAGCATGTCGTAGGCCGCGACCAGGTCGTTTTTCTCGCGCAAGGCATCGGCCTGTTTGACCCGGTACAGGTAGATCAAATCGTCGTAACGCTGGCGGCCGGTTTCACTCAACGGCTGGCCCTGCACTTCACGCAGGATGTCGCCGGCCTCGGTGTAGTGGTTGGCCTTGAGCAGCACGTTGGCGTACAGCAGCTTCTGGTCGATGGTCGGGTTCGGATTGTTATCCAGAACCTTCTGCATGATGTCCAGGCCCTGCTGCGTCGCTCCGACTTCCACATAAGCGGCAGCCAGAATCGCCAGGCGCTCGGGCTTCTGGCGGGTCATGGCTTCACTGCGGCCCAGCAGCGCGAGGGCTTCAGGGCGTTGACCACGGCGGGCGGTTTCGATGGCAATGTCGGTCTGCTTGTGCAGGGCGATATCGATGCCCAGCTCGTTCATGTCCGCAGTGCGTTGCCCGGCCGGGATGCGCGCCAGGGTCTCTTCGGCTTTCTTCCATTCGCCCAACTCGGCCGACAACAACGTGCTGGTGTACAGCGCGTCCGGCTGGTTCGGTTGCTTGGCCAGCAAACCGTCGATCAAGGCACGGGCGTTGCGAATCTGGCCGTCGCGCAGGTAAATGCGGGCCAGGGCGAAGCGCGTCCACGGGTTTTCCGGGTCGGCATCAAGGGCTTGTTTGTAGGCGGCTTGCGCGGCTTTCAAATCGCCCCGTTGCTCGGCCAGCTTGCCGACCTGGGTGGCGCGCAACGCGGTGATTTTCACGCTCGGCGCAAACTTGGCGCGCTCGGCGGGCGAGACCGAATCGATCAGCTTCAAGGCTTCTTCCGGCTGCCCGGATTGGGACAGCACGTTGATCAAACCGCTCAGCGCATCCGGGTCGCCCGGATGACGCGCCAGCACTTTGCGGTAGCCGGCTTCGGCGGCGTCGAACTGATTGTCCTGAGCCTGGAAACCCGCCAGCGCCACAGCAGCGCCGGGCTGGCCAGGGTTCAGGCGTTCGGCCTGGGCCACCAGGTCACGGGCCTGGCTGCTGCGGCCACCACGCTGCGCGTCACGGGCCTGGTTGAGCAGGTTCCAGTAACGCACATCATTGAGCGCCGACTGCCACGCCGCGCCACCCGGTAAACGGGTGGCCTGCACCAGGTAGCTTTCGGCCTCGGTGAAGCGTTGCTGCTGTTGACGCAGCACGCCCATGCCGCCGAGGGCATCGACGTCGTTGGATTTTTCATTGAGGCGCGCAGCCAGCAGCGGTTCGGCGGTTTTCAGGTCGCCGTCATCGAGCGCCTTGAACGCCTTGGTCATCTGCGGATCACGCTGCCAACCGGCACCGCTCTTGCCTTGGGCGATGCCCTTGTTCATCAGAGCGCGGATCTCGGTGTCGTCCGGGTGCGCCGCAAGGAACTGCTGGAACAACGGCACCTGGTCGCTCTTCGGCGGGCCGAGCCAGATCAGCGCAAAGCGCCAGGTTTCATCGGCATTGCCGCCCACGTCGTTGTTCGGCGCCAGCTTGGCCAGCGCGCGAATGCCCTCGGCACGGGTGGCCGGGTTGCGCGCCAGATGCTTGGCCAGAAACAGCGCCACAATCGGGTCATTCGGCCGCTCGCGGGACAAGCGCTGCAAGCCGGCGATGGCTTCATTCGTGCCCTTGGGGGTGAAACCCAGGGTGTTGTAATACTCGCGGGCGACCAGGCCCTGAGGCTGGCGCCCCTGGAAGATCTGGCGATACAGCGCAACGGCTTGTTCGCGCTCCTCGTCAGGCTCGCCCAGTTCGCGCGCCTGCTCCAGCAACTTGGCGTTGGCCGGAATATTCAGGGTGATGTCCTGCTCCAGCAGCAGGGCCTGGCGCGGAACCGGGCTCAACGCCTGCAGGCGGGCCAGGTACTTTTGCGCTTCAGCCGGGCGCTGTTGCTGCACCGAAATCAGGCCGATGCCGTACAGCGCATCCGGTTGCTCGGGGCTCAGGCGCAGCAGCTTCTGCCAGGTTTCGAGGGCGCGTTCCGGGTTCTTTTTCGACTGCCAGTAATAGCCCTGCTCGATCAGCAGGCTTTGCGGGTCAGTGGTTTCGGCAAAGCTGGCGGTAGAAGCCAGGGCGGCCAGAATCGCAACGGCTAGCGTGTGACGGCGCATGCTGACTCCCAGGATAATTTCACCGTGCCGTCTTGTTCGAAACGGTACTTTTGATCAGCGAAGCCCTGGCCGAACAGGCTGAGCATGTAGTCGTAGTAAATCGGCTGCGCACTGTCCGCCGCCGATGGGGCAAGGGCCTTGGCGAGGGCGTCGTCGACCTTCTGTTTTTGCAGTTGCGCCAGGGCGGTTTCGCCCCGGGCCTGGAAGAAGGCGATGGTGGAGGCCGAGAAACCCGTCGGCGTGTAGCCGTTGTTTTTCTCGACTTCACCGGTCAACACGTGGACTTTCTCCGGCGGCAAACCGGTGACCGACGAAGCGGTCGCCCGGGAAATCCCGCCCAACGCCTTGAGCATCGGCGCGGCCAGCGGGTCGCTCTTGGCGGTCATGCCGGCCCAGAGGTACGTGCGGATTGCGTCGTAGCTGCCCAGGTCATCGGAAAACGGATCGACGATAAACAGCCCGGTGTTCGCGCTGGTGGCGCGATAGCCGACCCAGTTGGCCGCCAGGCCGTGGGGGTTGCTCGGCAGGTCGGCGAGCATCTTCGCGTTGCTCTCGGCCACTTCGTTCCAGCCGGCGTTCGGGCGTTCTTTTGCAAACCGGCGCAGTTGCGGCAGCACTTGATAGCTCGGGTTGAAGCGCCACAGGCCACCGGGGTGCGCATAACCCACCGGCCCCGGCAACAGCATCTTGCCCAGGCCCGGCACGCGCACGATCAGGTTGCGCTCAACGTTGGCCAGCACCAGCTGGGCGTCGCTGCGGTACTGCGGTGCATTCCACACACGCGCCGCTTCGAGCAAGGCGTAAGCCATCCACAAGTCCGCATCGCTGGCGGAGTTGGTGTCGATCGCGCCCCACTTTCCGTCGTCGCGCTTGCCCCACAACCAGGCCGGCAGGTTCTGGCCAATGTCGGCGCCCGCCATGTTGGCCTTGGTCCAGGTCCAGAGCTTGTCGAAGGTCGCCCGGTCGTTGCCGACCAAGGCAAAGAACATCGCGTACGACTGCCCTTCCGAGCTGCTTTCCGTCGGCTTCATGGACGAGTTCAACACCCGGCCGTCGTCCTGGATAAAACGCTTGGCGTAGTTCTGCCACAGCGGCCAGTCACAGGTCTGCGCCTGGGCGGCACCGGCAAACATTGCCGCACCGATCACCGTCAAAATCGCGCTACGCAACGGGCTCATGCCAACCGCCGTTTAGCACGGGCACGCAGTGCCAGGTAGATCAGGCAGGTCAGTACCAACAAGCCGAGGAAGGTAATCGCCAACATCCAGCCCAGGTTCTGGGACAGCTGCCACTGCATGAATTTGAAGTAGTTCAGGTTGCCGACGTAGTACTGCTGGTCAGCGACCAGTGAGCTGATCTGCGTGCCCTGCACCACCGCCAGGCTGCCCTGGATCGAGTCTTTGTAGTCGTCACCGCCAATCAGCGCCGAGGTCGCTTCAAGCAGGCCCTGAGGCTGGTTGCTGGCGATCAGCACCACACTGCGCCCGGCCTTGAGCGGCGATTGGAAACCGGCGAACCAGGTGCTGTTGCTCAAGCCGCTGAAGGTGATGCCGGCGTTGGCCGGATGCTGGTTGGCGGCGGCGTCCGGGCTGATCCAGCTGCGCACATAACGTGGCAGATCAGACAGCAGGAAGTGATGCTGCGGGCCGTCACTGGTGGCCGGAAGGTACTGCTGCCATTGCTGCAACAGCGGCTGGTTGCCGCCGGTGGCGAGCACCAGCAAGTCTTTGTCGGCAACGCTTTGCACGTCCTTGGCCTGTACCACTTTGACAGCGGTGGCCGGGTAGCCGGTGGACTCGCCGAAGCGGCCCATCACGGTCAGGTAAGCGCTCAGCTCATCGGTGCCGACGTTGTCCGGCATCACCACCGCCGACTCCGAAAGGTCAGCCAGGCGGGTGAACGGGAAGCCCGAATCGTTGAACACGCCGAGGTTCGGCATGGCAATAAAGTGCTGGTAGCTGCTCAGGTCCAGGCTCGAGTCCGGGTCAATCGCGCCGCGCATGTTGTCGACGATGATGTCCCGGCATTCGCCTTCCTTGATGTAGTCGTACATGAAGCGCAGTTGCAGCTTGGACTTGGGCGAAGCCGAGCTGATCGGCAACAGGGTCGTCACCTCTCGGGGCAGGGTTTCGTCTTTCTTCAGCTGGTCCAGCAGGCTCTGCCCGCCGCCCAGGTGGGTCACCGACGGCAACGCGACAGACTTCATGAACTGGTCATTCAGGCCAATCAGCAAGGACGAGTTGGTGGACACCTGCTGTGGCGTGTAGCGGTATTTGACGTTGAGCGGCACGCCCTCTTCACGCCAGTTGAACAGGTCGGGCGGCAGGCGCAGGTCGACGCTGATCGGGCCCGGGTTGTAGCCGGAGACGTTGAGCTTTTTCAGCTCTACCAGCTCGCCAAGGCGTACCGGGCGATTACTGGGCAACCAGTTCGGCGCGTCGTACGGCGTGCGGGGGGCCAGGGTGTCGAGCTTGGTGATGACCACGCTGTTGCCGGTCAACACCGGGTTGCCCAGCACCACGGCGGTGGCGGCGCGCTTGAGTTCGGCGCCGTCACGGCCGGAGACGATCAGCAGCTTGCCATTCGGGTCGTTGGGGTTGGCGATCAGGGTCAGGGTCGGCCCTTTAGGTTCGGGAACCGCCACACCGTGCACGTCGACGGCCTGGGTGCTTTGCACCAGCACAATCGCGTTGCCCTTGGCCGGGATCTCCCCGAGAGTGGTCGGGAACGTCGCACCACGGTAGCTGGCCATGCCGCCAACCCACGACGACAGTGCACCGGCGGCTTCCAATGCGGCGTTGTCCGGCGCGGTGGCAAATACGAACGGCAGGCTGACCTGGCGGGCATCACGTTTGTCGAAGAACGGCAGCGGCAGCACCGACAGATCGTCTTTCAAAACGATCGGCTGCACCTGCACTTTCAGCTCACTGCTGTTGCTGATCTTGGCCCACAGGCTGCTGTGCAGCGGGTCTTCACAGGACATGGTGTAGTGGCCGATGAACTGCAGGCTCAAGCGGTTGAATTCGGTGATCAGGTGCGCCGGAATCTGCACCAGCTTTTCCTGCTGGACGCCCGCGCCTTCTTTAGGCAGCGGCAGGCTGGCGGCGACTTCGTCGTTGACCAGCACGTTGATCTGCGACAGGTCCGCCAGCAGTGCCGGCGAGTAGCTGTACTTGAGCAGCAGTTGCGCGCCCTTCACCACTTCATCGGCACGGATGTCGAAGTTGACGCTGTCGGACGCTTCCACGCCTTGCAGGTTCATGGTGTCGCGGCGGCCCAACTGCTTGAGGGTCAGGCTGTAGCCGTCATCAGTGCTCTGCACCGCAACGGCGGGTGCAGCGGCCTGCGCTTGCGAGCCCAGGCCCAGCAGCGAAGCGATCATCAGCGCGAGCACACCGCGCGACTGCGGGCGGGCAAATAGTGTGGAAGTCATGGCTTGTCCATCAGCGTATCGAGCGGTTGTGAGGGAGTGCGGCGCAAGGCCAGACGCAATTCATGCAGCGTGGCGCGGCCCAGGGTAAACAGGCCGCCGATGCCGATGGCACCGACTTCACGCAGGGCAGACAACGGTGTATCGGGCTGGCCGGCGCCCCAACTGGCGGCCCAGGTGTCGGCACGGGAAAACGTCAGGCGGACCAGTTCGCTTTGCTGGCGCAGGGACAGTGCATCGAATTGCGCGCCAATTTGCGCACCCTTGCTGAACACCACCCGCGCCTGGAACAGGCTGTCCTGGCCATTGCGCGACAGCACCAACTGCACCGGTTCGCCCTGGGCAATCTGGTGCCCGTCGGCGAGGATCAGGCCGAAGCCGTTCTGCGAGAAATCCTGGGTGGTGCCCTTGAGCACACGGCCGTCGGCGCAGATCACGCTGACCGGCAATTTCGCGCTGACCCGCGGCTCGGAACGCACTTGTCGTGCTTCGGAAGCCACCGCCACTGCAGCACTGGTGATGATCAGGTTGTAGAGGGTCCAGGTCAGGTTGATCGCCACGGTGACCGCGGTGGACTCATCGCCCCAGATCAATTGATAGAGCCCGAAGCACAGCCCGACCAGGTTCACCGCCAGCAGCACGAGGTACGGCCGGGCGAGTTTCCAGTCGAAGAATTGCTTGTCGATGATCCCGCCCTTGTCAGTGACGTTGAAGCCACCGGCCTTCGGGTTGACCAGCGCGACCAATACCGGCGGCAGGATGTACCAGGCCAGTACGGTCTCGTAGACCTCGTTCCAGAACGAGTGGCGGAAGCGCCCCTGGATCCGCGAGTTGGTCAGGCTCGAATGCACGAGGTGGGGCAACACGTAGGCGACGATCATCAGCGCCGAGGCGTGGAAAATCTGCGCGCCGAAAATCAGGTAGGCCAGCGGCGCGGTCAGGAACACCAGCCGCGGCAAGCCATAGAAGAAGTGCAGCATGGCGTTGGCGTAGCAGATGCGCTGGCCCCACTTCAGGCCCTTGCCCAGCAGCGGGTTGTCGGTGCGGAAAATCTGCGCCATGCCCCGCGCCCAGCGAATGCGCTGGTTGATGTGGCGCGACAGGCTTTCAGTGGCCAGGCCCGCTGCTTGCGGGATTGCCAGGTAAGCGGTGTTGTAGCCCAGGCGGTTGAGCTTGAGCGCGGTGTGGGCGTCTTCGGTCACGGTCTCGACGGCCACGCCGCCGATTTCCAGCAGCGGCTTACGGCGGATCACCGCACATGAGCCGCAGAAGAACGTCGCGTTCCACAGGTCGTTGCCGTCCTGCACCAGGCCGTAGAACAGCTCGCCCTCGTTGGGCACGGCGCGGAAAGTGTCGAGGTTCTTTTCAAACGGGTCGGGCGAAAAGAAGAAGTGCGGCGTTTGCAGCATCGCCAGCTTGGGGTCCTTGAGGAACCAGCCGAGGCTGACCTGCAAAAACGAACGGGTGGGCACATGGTCGGCGTCGAACAGCGCGATGTATTCGCCGTCGGTGACCTTCAACGCTTCATTGAGGTTGCCGGCCTTGGCGTGAAAGTTGTTGTCGCGACGGATGTAGTTCACGCCGATCTTGCGGCAGAACTCGCGGAAGTCGTCGCGACGGCCATCGTCGAGTACGTGGACGCGCAGCTTGTCCTTGGGCCAGTCCATCGCCTGGGCGGCGAAGATGGTCAGTTTGACGATGCTCAACGCCTCGTTATAGGTCGGGATGAACACGTCGACGGTGGGCCACTCCGACGGTTCGGTCTTCAGCCACACCGGCTCGCGGCGCAGCGGCCAGGCGGTTTGCACGTAGCCGAAGATCAGCACCACCAGCGCGTACAGCTCGGCGAGCACCAGGCCGTAGCCGAAGAGCATGTCGAGCCCGGTTTCAAACCCGAGGGTGGAAGTCAGCCGCCAGTACATGTAGCGCAGCGACGCCACCAGCGACAACACCACCAGCGCGAGGATCGCCATGCGCCCGGGAATCTTGCGCAGCACCAGCACCGCGAGGAAGCACACGGCGGCAAACAGGCATTGGCTGTAGAGGTCCAGCGGGGCGCTGACGATGCTCACCAACAGCAAGGTGCCGACCACGCAACTGATCACCACCAGCACTTTGCGCAGCGCATCGGGCCAGCGATTGAAACGCGAAATCGCGGCGTCCAGGCGCTGTTCAGTGCGCCCCGGGATGTGGGGCGTAGAGGACGTAGTGTCGGTCATGGAAGGTCCGAATCGATGCGTTCGAGCAGCGTGCGGCACAGGGCATGAATGTCCTGGCAGCCGAGACTGTTGACGGTAGGGTCGAGGGGATCGCGGCCGTAGGCCTGGGCTTCGCTGAACGCCGGGTCACGGTGGACCGTGCCGAGCAGTGCATCGCCCAGGCGAGCCTTGAACACTTCGGCCATATCCAGGCTGAAGCGGTGGGCGCCGTCGAGTTGGTTGATCACGTAGTAACGCTGTGGCGGTTTTTCGCGCTCAAGGTACGGCGCCAGCACGCTGTCCATCTGGGCCAGGGTACTGAACGAAGAAACATCCGCCTGCACCGCCACCAACACCAGATCGGCCAAAGCCATGGCCTGATGCAGGTACACCGTGTTGCCGGCCGGCACGTCGATGACCAGCGTGTCCTGGCCGTTCAGGCGCAGGCCGGCCAGGTGCTTGGGCAGCCACTGGGCTTCCTCGCCCAGCCAGCGATTGAGGTTTTGCTGCTGCTCGTTGTTGGTCTCGCCGAACGCCACCAGCCGGCAACCGGCAAAGCCGCGCTCAGCCAGGCCTTCCCAGGACTCATTGTTCAAGCTCGCCGCGCCGATGCCAGGCACATTCAGGCCCAGGCATAAGTGATGACGCAGGGCGTTTTGCGGGTCCAGGTCAAGCGCCAGGGCCGGGCGACCCTGACGCTGCAAGCCGCTGGCGATAGCGGCGGTCAGCGTGCTGCGACCGACACCACCTTTGAGCGAGACCACCACAATCACCTTGGGCGAGGACTGCTCCGAGTACACCTCACCGGTCGGCCCTTCCACCACTTCGGGCGGCTGCAGGTGATCGGCTTCGCCCTGGGTCAGCTCTTCAAGCAAGCGCAGCAACGGCGCCGACGGTGGCTCATCCAGCACAACCGGGGACGCTGCCTTGACGGCGATGGGCAAGGCGTCGAAACGCTCTACTACCACGTCGTCCTCAAGATAATCGTGGACGGCCTGCAACTCCCGGTAGCCATTTGGATTAGCGCCCAGCTTATTGAATAGTTTGGAAATATCATCTGCACGACTCACCCACGGCCCTCCCCGATTAATACGCTTTAAAGGCGATAAAAAGGTCAGCGCATAAGGCTGACCTTGGTATTTCTAGTTATGTGTTGGCAGGCGGCATTCTGTGATATCAGATTGATGGTGTCAGTATTTTGATGCTTTTGGATTAATTCTTTCCGACGAGTGGCGTTGTGTCGTTTTTTTGACTTATTTTTGGATTTTTCGTCATTGCCATTTAGATCAGGTGCTTGCAGTGCTTTACCTGCTTATTTTTGTCTACCTGGTCAGGAAAAATGGTTTTGCTGAAGAATCAAATTACAACTAAGTAATTGACCGTCAGCGCTCCGTCAAAGGAGTTAAACGATTCCGCTATTAATCTGACGCTTAATATTTCGAAACAGAATACGGAAAGACTCGCCGTATTCAAGGGAAAAGCGATGGCCGTTATGCCGAAAACATCTAAGTAAAAGCCCCGACCGACTAATCCCTCTAATGGCTGTGTTTATGTATCAAGTTGTATGCAATTCCCCCCTCAATACATGCCGAGGCAAAACGCCGGGGTGCACGACACAGGCCGGATACCTCCCGGGCGCTCAATAGGCTCCAACGAAACAACCTACCTATTGAACCCCAGAGGACACCACCATGAACCGCAACACCTTCATCGCCAGCAGCCTGTTTGCCTTGCTCAACATTGCCGCCTTTTCCGCCCATGCCGAGGCCAGCCCCAAGCTGGATATTCAGCAAGTGCTGTCGACCGTGGACGATGGTGGCGCGGCGTGCGGCGTGGTGAATGCGCGGATGACCTACCTGGATTCCCATGGCCAGAAGCGCGTGTTTGAGTACATGAAACTTGCGGATTCGTGCAATGAAGGCAGCTAACACGGTGAACAGCAAAACCTGTGGTGAGGGAGCTTGCTCCCGCTGGAGTGCGCAGCGCTCCCACTGTTTTGGGCCTGCTGCGCAGCCCAGCGGGAGCAAGCTCCCTCGCCACAAAATCTCATCTGAAGCTAAATCGCGTTAACCACGAATACGGTGCTCGGTGAACTCATAATCCTCCTGGCAATCGCCAGTCGGGTCCGCCGCCACACTCACGTAATGCACCGTGTCGGTGTCGACCATCTTGTAGGTGTAGATATCCGGCGTACGCACGCCATCCGTCCTCAA
Source organism: Pseudomonas sp. PAMC 25886 (assembly GCF_000242655.1). Taxonomy (NCBI): domain Bacteria; kingdom Pseudomonadati; phylum Pseudomonadota; class Gammaproteobacteria; order Pseudomonadales; family Pseudomonadaceae; genus Pseudomonas; species Pseudomonas sp. PAMC 25886. The sequence continues at coordinate 7,178 of NZ_AHHC01000026.1, read as the reverse complement.
CTCATTCTTGCCATTGGCCGCAGACCAGGTGCCGTTCTCGGTTTGAATCGGTTGGGTTTGCTGCGCATCACGGAAAAAAGTGATGGTGAAGCGGCCGTCGGGCTTGAGGTTGTTGTTCCAGGACAGGAACTGGCACTTGCCGCTTTCTGCACGCAGGCCTTTCCATTGGCCGACGAGGGCCGGGTCGTTGGCCGGCTTGTGGGCGGCGCAGCCACCGAGGGTGGCGGCCAGGACGATGAGAGCCAGGGAGAGATTCCGTTTCACGTGGTGCTTCCTTCTATAAGTACATTCGTCGCGCGAACGCGCTCAGGATTGATTCTGATAGATGCCGCTGGTTCGTTTGGTTTTGTACACGTAGGGGGCGGGAATGGATGGCATACTGCCACTACTCGATAGCCTTTTCCAGTGATCCAGCGCATGGGATTTGCAGGGTTTGGGTGGTGGAAACGAGGTAGCGGAGAGAAAACCCAGGCGGTTGCAAAAATAGTCAGAATTCAGGGGTTTACAGAAGCTTGCCAATCGCTATAATCGTCGCCCTAACACGCCGGTATAGCTCAGTTGGTAGAGCAACTGACTTGTAATCAGTAGGTCCCGGGTTCGACTCCTGGTGCCGGCACCATTTAAAAACAAAGGCTTGCAGCGATGCAGGCCTTTGTTTTTTGTGCGAAACGTAACAAGACACGTAACAAGCCGCTTATCTAGGCGACCTCCGTGGGCGCTCAGCTCCAATTTGAGGGCTGCTTCTATGTCAACGACTCCCACCGCCCCCCCCTGAAATAGCTCGCCTGATGCAAACGCATGGCGACCTTTTCGATAAGCATTTCTCGCATAAGCTGGATGAACAGTCCGCCGTACTGAAAGCTCACCTCCTGATAGAGGGGTCATCCGTGACTTCAACTACCGCTCAGTTCAGAACCCAGAGCATCTGCGGGGAATACGGCTCACCTTTCAGCAAGTAGTCGGCATAGCTCGATCGCTCATGGTTATTAAAGGGTCAGGGAGCAACAGTCTCTGGAACATGACAGATCAGCTCAATAAGGCCGGTTCAGGGGGCCGGGGCACCCTCAGCCCCCTGGAGCAAGGAATCAACGAACATTAAAAAACCACAGAACAAGACCCATGACAAAGCCTGCCCCTGCCATTTGCAGATAGAACGGCAGAAATGCTTTTAACAGCGCGACAATGTCATCTCCACCACTTAACCAATACCCGGCAATGTGAAAGAACGCACACATAAGCACAAGGGCCAACGCACAGGCACAAGGAAGATAAACAGCGACCCACCAGGGTTCATTTTTTTTCATTGCCGTCTCTTTTCTTCAAGTAGAAATCAGCGCCACCGTTGAACGCCCCTGACGATTCAGAATCGCCCAAATTACCGAATATGGAGGGAACGGGACTTTGCGGGGCGGGCTTGGTAATCGTCCACATCCCCGTCGGTACCCACTCATACTGCTTCGACACCGGGTTAAGCAGTTTATCCAAGGGGCCCTTGACCGCGTTACCAAAGGCGAACCCCACGGACGCGCCCGCTTTACTTAACAAAGCGCCCATAAACGGATCATCGCCACCCTCTAATTCTGGGCGTCACGGGGATAAGCAACGCATGGGTGTCACGTATCCTATACACGGGAATTTTTTTCCGGTGCACCCATCAAAAGTGCGTAAGAAGTGTAAGTGAGATTTTTTATCTATCTCTATCCCTTACATTTCAATAGCTTAGAATCATTTCTAAACCGTAAGTAGACTGTCAGATCAGTGCCGGCGCCGAACAGTTCGTGACTGTAAGTGACGCCCCCCAATGAATCCGGGGCTTTTCAGGCGTTTCTCGACCCGCTGACACCACTTACGTGTCAGGAGGGGGTGTACCTGGAACTGCTGTAGCCAGATAAAGTCGGGGATGTTGAAAACCGGGGCCAGACTGTCCATCGCTTGATAGCCGGCAGCCAGGTTGTAGAAAAACGACGCTCATACGGCTGTTCCGGGACGCGAAGGCTCAAAGCGGCGTGCTGGCCGATCTCGACCAAGGCTGCGCGCAGGTGGATGTAGCTAACGTTCCAGATCGCCGGTTTTCCTAGTGTCTTCCTCTAAACCTTGAAAAGGTCCATTTCCCATACCGAAAATTCACCTTCCGACTTTTATGCCAAATTATGGGTGGCCAATAATTATGACGTATCCATAAAACGGCATAACTGCACGAGCGGCATGATTTTGCGTCCTGAACTGGCTGCAGGAATGGCAAAACTGCCCTTCAAGCTCGGCGTTCTGAGAAAACGCGAAAGACTCATATTCAGGCCCCCAGAACCGAACCCGGCAGCAGCAAAACGAAACAACTATTTCCCCAGTTGCACCCACCCCACCACCACGCTACCCTCCCTCGTCGCTGCCAATTCAGCGACCGGGCCTGAGAACCCGACATGATGCAGGCGCAACAGCGCCACCAATCACGATTTGCAGGCGTTTTTTTATGCCCGTAGTTTCGTGCAATGGCGGCTGTGCGTGGGAGACCTTCGGGTCTGCCGGGTTCCTGTATCTCCGGTTCTCAGCCTGCGCACAGCTGCCACCCATTCGCCTGAGAACGAACGTGGTAGCTCTCACTTGATATGGGAGTTTTACCGATGAGCGCTCCAAATCCGTCTGGCCTCACTACCCTCGGCGTTACCCCTTTTTCATTTCATTCCGACCAGCCTTTGTTTCGCGTCAACAGCGGGGTTTCCCTGCCTGAAGCGCTGTCTCACGTCTCCAATTTGCTGCATGTCGCCAAGCTGCTGGCAGAGGACGCAGCAATGATTCGGGATACGGACCGCTACGCCTGGGCTTCGCACTATCTGCAAGAGATGAGCAAGGCAGTCATTGATGATGTGGTGAAGGTATTGGAGTCGCCGGGCAATAATCTGTAGGTGTGTCAGGTTGTGGATGTGTTGGCTGGGCCATCGCCATCGCGGGCAAGCCCGGCTCCCACATTTGATCGTTGTTGTTTGTTCTAGAGTGCCTGGCTTGAAGCCGCCACCCACAAATACGCCCCGGGCCATCACGGTCCGGGGCGTTTTTCGTTCAACCGCGTCGCTTAGTGCCCAGCACTCTGCCCACCGTCCACGTGCAGAATTTCCCCGGTCACAAACCCAGCCGATTCCAGGTACACAATTGCCTGCGCAATATCCCGCGCTTCACCCATGTGCCCCACCGGATGCAGGCTACCCAACGCCGCATGCGTATCTTCGCCATGCATCGGGGTCTTGATAATCCCTGGGCTCACCGCGTTCACCCGGATCCCGCGCTTGGCGTATTCAATCGCCAGCGACTTGGTCGCTGAGTTCAGCCCGCCTTTGGTCAGCGACGCCAGCACCGACGGCACGCCGTCGATCGCGTGGTCCACCAGGCTGGTGGTGATGTTGACGATGTGCCCGGCGCCCTGTTTGAGCATTTCGGTAATCGCCAGTTGGGTGATGTAGAAGAACCCGTTCAGGTTCACGGCCAACACGTTCACGTAGTCTTCGTGGGTGTAGCTGGTGAACGGTTTGGCGACGAAGATCCCGGCGTTGTTGATCAGGCTATCGATGCGGCCAAACCGCGCTACGCCTTCGCGGATGACGCGCTCGGCGGTGGCCGGGTCGGCGATGTCGCCCGCTACGGTCAAAATGTCTGGATCGGTCGACGGTTTGATCGACCGGGAGGTGGCAACCACACGGTAATCCAGCTCGCGGTAAGCCTTCACTGCAGCAGCGCCGAGGCCTTGGGATGCGCCGGTGATCACAACGACTTTTTTCGAATTGCTCATGATGAAACCTCTATATGAAAAATGGGATGGTTCAAGCAGCCGCGGCGGACATTTCCCGCAGCATCTGTTCGTAGTAACTGACTGATTGCGACCCGGAGACCAGTTGGCGGCCGTTGAGGACCATGGCCGGCACGGAGTTGATGCCGTGCTCGCGGTAGAACACTTCAAGCTCGCGCACTTCGTTGGCGTAGGCGGTAGAGCCCAGCACCTTGCGTGCGCCTTCAATGTCCAGCCCGGCCTCGGCGGCCAGACGCGCCAGGGTTTCGTGGTCGCTGACGTTCTGGCCATCGCTGAAATACCCACGCAACAGCGTCTTTTTCAGCTCGATCTGGCGCCCTTGCTGCAACGCCCAAAACAGCAACCGATGTGCGTCGAAGGTGTTGTAGAAGTGGCTGCGTTTTTCCAGGTCGAAGGTGAAGCCGATGGCCTCGCCGCGCTCCATCAGCATCCTTTTACCGCTGGCGACTTCCTCGGCGCTGCGCCCGTATTTGCGCATCATGTGGGCGACGGCGTTTTCGCCTTCGGCCGGCATGTCGGGGTTGAGTTCGAAGGGTTTGAAGGTCAGTTCAACCTTCACTTCGCCCGCCAGGTTGTCGATGGCTTGTTCCAGGGCGGTGGCGCCCAGGGCGCACCACGGGCACACCACGTCGGAGATGAAGTCGATGGTGACGGGCGCGCTCATGACGGGTTTTCCGCGAGCTGTTTGCGGTATTGGGTGGTGGTGATGCCGGCATAACCCCAGTTATCGGTGTCGACTTCTTCGATGACGATGTGGGTCAGGTCGGGGCGTTTGTTGAGGACGCGCTCGAGGGTTTCGGTGATTTCGGCAATGACCTGGGCTTTCTGCTCCGAGGTAACGCCGTCGCGGGTGATACGTACGCTGACAAATGGCATGGCAAGGCTCCAGTGACGTGCCCATCGGCATGATGGGCAGGCAGTGAGGCCAATTTATGAGGTTGCTTGAGGTGGATAAAGGTGGGGCGGAGTACTTCATTAGTGATGCTATGTAATCAATCGAGACGTCCGGCGCTGCGCGTTTTTTACCGCACCCTGGAATAACCGCCCTCCCCGGGCGTCTTGCCTACATGCTTAAGGCAGGCTGCAAACGCCTTGAGTGCTGGCCGATAACCCCTCACTTACGGACGTGCCCCACATGCTTAACTCCACATTCAAAACCCTGTTGCTGCCTACACTGATGGCCGCCGCGATGCTCACCGGCCAGGCTTATGCCGCCACCCCGGCGCTGTCGGACACCACCGTGGTGCTGGTGCACGGCGCCTTTGCCGATGGCTCCAGTTGGAACAAGGTGATTCCGTTGTTGCAGGCCAAAGGCTTGAAGGTGGTGGCGGTGCAAAACCCGCTGACGTCCCTGGCCGATGATGTGGCCGCCGCCCAGCGGGTGATTGATGCCCAGAGTGGGCGAGTGGTTCTGGTGGGCCATTCGTGGGCCGGCAGTGTGATCACACAGGGCGGCACCAGCGACAAGGTCAAGGCACTGGTTTATGTGGCCGCGTTCGCGCCGTCCGAGGGCCAGAGTTCTGCCGAGTCCGAGAAAGGCTACCCAACCCCGCCGGGTATCGAGACCATCAGTGCCGACGCTTCCGGCTACCTGTATTTGCCCGCCGCGTCCGTGGCGAAAAACTTCGCCCAGGACTTGCCTGCTGACCAGGCCAACCTGATTGCCGTGACCCAGGGGCCGATTCTGGGCAAGGCGTTCGACGATAAAATCACGGTCGCCGCCTGGAAAACCAAACCCAACTATTACATCGTCGCCGCCAAGGACCGCATGATCGACCCAGGCCTGGAGCAGGCCTATGCGAAGAAAATCAATGCCACCACCACTGTGGTGCAGACCAGCCATGTGCCGATGCTGTCCCAGCCGCAAAAGGTCGCAGACGTGATCATCGCAGCCGCCAGCAAGCGCTGATCGCAGGCATAAAAAAACCCCGAACCAGTCGGGGTTTTTTTATGCCTGGAATCAGGCGCGACGCCGAATCAATTAGAAAACGTTGATTGGGTAGTCGGCGAACAGACGGATCTCGTTACCGCCCACGTTGTAGTTGCTGGCGTTGTTGGAAACGCGCAACCACGACGCACGGGCACGCAGGCTCAGGTCTTTGGCCGGGCCGCTCTGTACCACGTATTTGAACTGGTTGAAGATCTCACGCTCGGTGCCACTGCCGCGGTTGGAACCGTCGTCAATGTTGGTGCCGCGCACGTAGGCGATGTTGTACGTCAGGCCAGGCACGCCGAAGGCGCTGAAGTCCAGGCCGTAGCCTGCTTGCCAGGAGCGCTCGTCCTTGCCGTTGAAGTCAGACCAGTAGGAGTTGGCCAGCAGGATGGTGTTACCACCGTCGCCGATGCCGCCTGCGTTGCGGTAGCCGCCGTACAGGTAACCGGTGTCACCGGTGCTGCGCTGGTGGGCCAGGGTGAAGCTGTGCGGGCCAACGGCCCATGTGGCGCCCAGGCTCCAGATTTTGTTGTCGCGAGCGTCGGCGTCACCTTGGTTTTCCAGGGCGAAGCTACGGTCGAGCTTGGTTTTGTAGCCGTTGAAGTCGAAGGTCAACGATTGTTTCTCTGGCAGGGCCAGCACGTAGTTGACGTTGACGTATTGCTTCTTCAGCACGTCCTGCATGTTGGAAGCGTAGAGCGCTGCCGACAGGCTTTCGGTGAATTTGTAGCTACCGCCGATGTAGTCGATGCTTTTCAGCGCGCCACTGTCGGAACCCTCGGCGCTCTTGCGAGCTTCCTTGGTGAAGTGACCAGCGTCCAGTTGCAGGCCGGCGATTTCTTTGGAAACGATCGAAGTACCTTCGTAGGTTTCCGACAACAGACGGGAATTGTCGTACTGCAGGACCGGCACGGCTGGCATCTGCTGACCGTATTTGATTACGGTGTTGGAGATGCGTGCCTTGACGGCTGCGCCGCCCTTGGCCAGGTCATCGGCTGCTGCGCCGCTGTCGCCTTGCTTGAAGAAGTCGATACCGCCAGCGCCGCTGCGACCTTTACCACCATCCAGGCGAATGGCGTACTGGCCGATCACGTCCACACCCACACCGACGGTGCCTTGGGTGAAGCCGGATTCGAACTTGCCGATGAAGCCCTGGCCCCATTCGGCTTTGTCTTGCTTGCCGTTTTTGTAGTCGCGGCTGATGTACGCGTTGCGCGCCGCGATGTTCAGGTGGCTGTCTTCAACAAAACCCTTTGATTGGGATTGGTCGTCAGCCATTGCTTGCGTAGCGCTCAAAATCCCCAGAGCGATCAGCCCCATCCGTTGTTTCAACATTTTCTTATATTCCTTATTACTGGTTGAGTACGCGCTGTGACACCAGGCTCCGTGTTGCCTTTTCTGGTGTCGACTTTCCCAGATAAAAAAAGGCCCGCGGACGACGTGATATGC
>NZ_AHHC01000027.1:0-5977 GCF_000242655.1 Pseudomonas sp. PAMC 25886 | reverse complement strand
CCGACGGCCACCGCCTGCGCCTGCCGATGCGCGAAGGCTGCCGCAGCCTGAACCTGTCCAACACCGTGGCCGTCGCCGTCTACGAAGGTTGGCGGCAACTCGGTTTCAAGTAACGCATATAACAAATGTGGGAGCGGGCTTGTGTGGGAGCCGGGCTTGCCCGCGATACAAACACCTCGGTGTGTCAGTCACACCGCGGTGATGCTATCGCAGGCAAGCCAGCTCCCACACAAGCCCGCTCCCACATTTAGTCCAGCGTCGGCTCGAAATTACTGAACCGTTGGCGAACCTTCCTGTTGCATGCGCTGCAGCTCTTGCGCATACAGGGCATCGAAGTTCACCGGAGCCAGCATCAGCGCCGGGAACGAGCCACGGGTGACCAGGCTGTCCAGGGTCTCACGGGCATACGGGAACAGGATGTTCGGGCAGAACGCGCCCAGGGTGTGGCTCATGGACGCTTCGTCCAGGCCCTGGATCAGGAAGATGCCGGCCTGTTGCACTTCAGCGATGAAGGCCACTTCTTCGCCGTTCTTGACGGTCACCGACAAGGTCAGCACGACCTCGTGGAAGTCGCCTTCCAGGGCCTTTTGACGGGTGTTCAGGTCCAGTGCGACGCTCGGGGTCCATTCCTGACGGAAGATGGCCGGGCTTTTTGGCGCTTCGAACGACAAGTCGCGTACGTAAATACGCTGCAGGGAAAATTGTGGGCCTTGAGCCTCTTCTGCTGCCGCTTCGGTGTTCTGTTGGTCAGTCATCGCAGATCCTTCGTGATCTTGGGGTCTTTTAGGGGTTGTGAGTCAGACGTGAAGCAGCGCATCCAGTTTACCGGCGCGCTCGAGTGCGAACAGGTCATCGCATCCACCGACATGCTTGTCACCGATCCAGATCTGCGGCACGGACGTGCGTCCCGCTTTCTTGGTCATCTCGGCGCGCACCTGGGGCTTGCCATCAACCTTGATCTCTTCGAAGGCAATGCCCTTTTTCTCAAGCAGGGCCTTGGCCCGCATGCAATAAGGGCAATAATCGCTGGAATAAACGACAACCTGGCTCATATCACTTCACCAGCGGCAGGTTATCGCCACGCCAGCTGGAGATACCACCCGACAGTTTGGCGGCATTGAAACCGGATTTCAGCATCTCGCGGGCGTGGGTGCCGGAGTGCTGGCCTTGGGCGTCGACCAGGATGATGGTCTTGGCCTTGTGCTTTTCCAGCTCGGCCAGGCGCGAAATCAGCTTGTCCTGGGGAATGTTCAGCGCGCCGACAATATGACCGGCGGCGAAATCCTTGGCGGGACGAATGTCCACCACTACAGCCTCATCCTTGTTGACCAGAGCGGTCAGCTCGGACGTGCTGAGGCTGCGGCCACCGCGGCTCATTTCGTGAGCGATCAGCAGCGCCAGCAGTACGACGAACGCACCAGCGAGCAAATAGTGGGTAGTGGCAAATGCAATCAGGTGATCAACCATCAAGGAGGTTCCAGGGCGTTAAAATGGCGGTAAGTATACACAGCCGTCATGGTCGGCCAACCCCCGTAAAGCGGTGACGTGGTCGGAACTTCGCTTTAAACTGCCACTCCCTTTTCAATTGCCTTCATTCATTACCGCCGCGAGAGGATCTATGACTACTACGCCTAAACCTTTGGTCCTGATAATTCTCGATGGCTTCGGACACAGTGAAAGCCACCATGACAACGCTGTGTACTCGGCCAGGAAGCCAGTACTGGACCGTCTGAGCGCTACCGTACCGAACGGCCTGATCTCCGGGTCGGGCATGGATGTTGGCCTGCCGGACGGCCAGATGGGCAACTCGGAAGTCGGGCACATGAACCTCGGTGCCGGACGAGTGGTCTATCAAGACTTCACCCGCGTGACCAAAGCGATCCGCGACGGCGAATTTTTCGAGAACCCGACCATCTGCGCGGCGGTGGACAAAGCGGTCAAGGCCGGCAAGGCCGTGCACTTCATGGGCCTGCTGTCGGACGGCGGCGTCCACAGTCACCAGGACCACCTGATCGCCATGGCCGAACTGGCCTTCAAGCGCGGTGCCGAGAAAATCTACCTGCACGCCTTCCTCGACGGTCGCGACACCCCGCCGAAAAGCGCCCAGTCCTCCATCGAACTGCTGGACGAAACCTTCAAGACCCTCGGCAAAGGCCGTATCGCCAGCCTGGTCGGCCGTTACTTCGCGATGGACCGTGACAACCGCTGGGACCGCGTGGCACAAGCCTACAACCTGATCGTCGACGGCCAGGCCGAATTCAACGCCGCCACCGCCCAGGAAGGCCTGGAAGCCGCTTACGCCCGTGGCGAGAGCGACGAATTCGTCAAGGCCACCACGATCGGTGAGCCGGTCAAGGTCGAAGACGGCGACGCCGTGGTGTTCATGAACTTCCGCGCCGACCGTGCCCGCGAGCTGAGCCATGTGTTTGTCGATGACGGCTTCAAGGACTTCGAGCGCGCCCGCCAGCCGAAAGTCGAATTCGTGATGCTGACCCAATACGCCGCCAACATCCCGGCCCCGTCGGCATTCGCCCCGGGCAGTCTGGAAAACGTGCTGGGCGATTACCTGGCGAAAAACGGCAAGACCCAACTGCGCATTGCCGAAACCGAGAAATACGCCCACGTGACCTTCTTCTTCTCCGGCGGTCGCGAAGAACCATTCCCGGGTGAAGAACGCATCCTGATCCCGTCGCCAAAAGTCGCCACCTACGACCTGCAGCCGGAAATGAGTGCCCCGGAAGTCACGGACAAAATCGTCGACGCCATCGAGCACCAGCGTTATGACGTGATCGTGGTCAACTACGCCAACGGTGACATGGTGGGCCACAGCGGCAACCTGGAAGCAGCGGTGAAAGCCGTGGAATGCCTGGACCTGTGCGTCGGCCGCATCGTCGACGCCCTGGACAAGGTGGGCGGCGAAGCGCTGATCACCGCCGACCACGGCAACTGCGAGCAAATGTCCGACGAATCCACCGGCCAGGCCCACACCGCCCACACCACCGAGCCGGTGCCGTTCATCTACGTTGGCAAGCGCGACCTGAAAGTGCGTGACGGCGGTGTGCTGGCCGACGTGGCACCGACCATGTTGATGCTGATGGGGCTGGAGAAGCCGAAAGAGATGACTGGCACTTCGATATTGGTTTAATAGCAAAACCGCCCGATTAAATCGCCCGAAACGGCTTTTTATGACGAACGCCTCAAAGCAGTTGGCTTTGAGGCGTTTTTTTTGCAGCGCTTGGCGGGCATACTAGGCCGTCCCTTTCCCTGGTGTCGCCCGCCTCTATGCTTCGCGCCTTGATTACCCTCGCTCTTGTCTGCCTGCTCCAACCGGCGTTTGCCGATGAGCGCGCACAAACCCAACAACAGTTGGACGCTACGCGTCAGGACATTACCGAGCTGAAGAAACTGCTCGGCAAGCTCCAGGAAGAGAAATCCGGCGTGCAGAAAGACCTGCGCGGCACGGAAACCGAGATGGGCAAGCTCGAGAAGCAGGTCCAGGAGCTGCAAAAAGAACTAAAGAAGAGCGAGTCGGAACTGGAGCGACTCGACGGTGAGAAAAAAAAACTCCAGAGCGCCCGCGTTGAACAGCAACGCCTGATCGCGATCCAGGCCCGCGCCGCCTACCAGAATGGCCGCCAGGAATACCTCAAGCTGCTGCTCAACCAGCAGAACCCGGAAAAATTCGCCCGCACCCTCACCTACTACGACTACCTGAGCAAGGCCCGTATGGAGCAATTGAAAAGCTTCAACGAGACCCTGCGCCAGTTGGCCAATGTCGAAACAGAAATCGCCAACCAGCAGTCGCAGTTGCTCGACCAGAAAAGCAGCCTCGACAGCCAGCGGGACGAGCTGGACAAGGTTCGCAAGGAGCGCCAGCAAGCACTGGCCAAGCTGAATGACGACGTAAAGGCCCGCGATGCCAAGCTCAAGAATCGCGAGCAAGACCAGGCCGACCTGGCCAAGGTCCTGAAAACCATCGAGGAAACCCTGGCTCGCCAGGCTCGCGAGGCCGAAGAAGCGCGGCAAAAAGCGCTGATCGCCCAGCAGGAAGCCGAAAAAAAGCGCGAGCGTGAGGCCGCCGAGGCCCTGGCCACTGATGCCCCGGCCCCGCGCAAACCGGCGCGTGCAGCGCCTGGCCCGCTGGTTTCCAGCGCCGGCGAATCCTTCGGCGGACCTTTTGCTTCAGCCCGGGGCAAACTTCCATGGCCAGTTGATGGTCGATTACTGGCACGCTTTGGTGAAACCCGTGGCGATGACACCCGCGCCAAGTGGGACGGTGTGATGATCAGTGCCGGTGCCGGCACCCAGGTCCACGCCATCCACGGCGGCCGTGTGGTGTTCGCCGATTGGCTGCGTGGCGCAGGTTTGTTGGTGATTCTTGACCACGGTAATGGCTATTTGAGCCTTTACGGCCACAATCAAACTTTGCTCAAAGCGGCAGGTGATGTTGTAAAAGCCGGTGAATCCATCTCCACTGTCGGTAACAGTGGTGGCCAGGACACTCCGGCGCTGTACTTCGCTATTCGTCAGCAGGGCCGCCCGAGCGACCCGGCACAATGGTGCCGCACCCAAGGATAAGGGTCGCATCTACATTAGGAGTTCGTTCGACATGCTGCATTTGTCCCGCCTCACATCGCTGGCCCTGACGATCGCCCTGGTGATCGGCGCGCCTTTGGCATTCGCCGACCAGACCGCCCAGTCAGCTACGGCCGCGACCACCAAGGCCCCGCTGCCGCTGGACGAGTTGCGCACCTTTGCCGAGGTCATGGACCGGATCAAGGCTGCCTATGTCGAACCGGTGGACGACAAGACCCTGCTGGAAAATGCCATCAAGGGCATGCTCAGCAACCTTGACCCGCACTCCGCCTACCTGGGCCCGGAAGATTTCGCCGAGCTGCAGGAAAGCACCAGCGGTGAATTCGGTGGCCTGGGCATTGAAGTCGGCGCCGAAGACGGCCAGATCAAAGTGGTCTCGCCAATTGATGACACGCCAGCGTCCAAGGCCGGGATCCAGGCAGGCGACCTGATCGTCAAGATCAACGGCCAGCCGACCCGCGGCCAGACCATGACCGAAGCCGTCGACAAGATGCGCGGCAAGATCGGCCAGAAAATCACCCTGACCCTGGTGCGCGACGGCGGCAACCCGTTTGACGTGACCCTGGCGCGCGCGACCATCACGGTCAAGAGCGTGAAAAGCCAGCTGCTGGAGTCGGGCTACGGTTACATCCGTATCACCCAGTTCCAGGTCAAGACCGGCGACGAAGTGGCCAAGGCCCTGGCCAAGCTGCGTAAAGACAACGGCAAGAAACTCAGCGGCATCGTGCTCGACCTGCGCAACAACCCGGGCGGTGTGTTGCAGGCAGCGGTGGAAGTGGTCGACCACTTCATCACCAAGGGCCTGATCGTCTACACCAAGGGCCGTATCGCCAACTCCGAACTGCGCTTCTCGGCCACCGGCAACGACCTCAGCGAAGGCGTGCCAATGGTTGTGCTGATCAACGGCGGCAGCGCCTCGGCTTCGGAAATCGTCGCCGGCGCCCTGCAAGACCAGAAACGCGGCGTGCTGATGGGCACCACCAGCTTCGGCAAAGGCTCGGTGCAAACTGTGCTGCCGCTGAACAACGAGCGCGCCTTGAAGATCACCACCGCGCTGTACTACACGCCGAATGGCCGCTCGATCCAGGCCCAGGGCATCGTGCCGGACATCGAAGTGCGCAAGGCCAAGATCACCAACGAGGCCGACAGCGAGTTCTACAAGGAAGCGGACCTGCAAGGTCACCTGGGCAACGGCAACGGCGGCGCCGACCAGCCTACCGGCAGCGGCTCGAAAGCCAAGCCGATGCCACAGGACGACGATTACCAGTTGGCCCAGGCACTGAGCCTGCTCAAGGGCCTGAGCATTACGCGCAGCCGTTGATATGCGTCGTGGCCTGATCATCGCTTTGCTGTGCTGTATGGCGGGAGTTGCCCAAGGCAA
>NZ_AHHC01000028.1:0-24653 GCF_000242655.1 Pseudomonas sp. PAMC 25886 | reverse complement strand
GGGTCAAGGTTGTTCATCAGCATGCGCAGCGGCGCTTCAGTCAGCCAGCTTTTTGGCGGTCAGCGTGTTGCCGCGTGCGGCACGGATTTCAACGTCACGGTACTTCGTAGGCTTGGTCACAAAAAAATCCTCAACGATCAATGCGCGAACATGATGGGTGCGAAGAGGATGTCCATGGACTCTTACGCACACATCTTTACTTGTACATACAAGCATATGCAATCAAGCGGCCAACTTTGCGCGCAAGGTTTGAAGATTTTTCCGGGATGAGGGTGAAAGCCTTGGAAAATAAGGCCTCGCCGCTTGATGAATTTTCTTACAGAGGATTTTTACAGCGCGGGAGACTTGTCACCGAGGCAGGGCTTTGCGCCATGCTGGGGCGTTCGGTAACAAGTTGGTGCGGAAAGAGGGAAACAACATGTGGGGGGAAGGGCCCCCACCCGTTTAAGCAGCTGAGGTCAGTTCGATGACGCAGCAACGGCCGGTGACGCTGACGTCCAGCAGGCCGGTGTTACCGTCCACTTGCAGGCAGTCATGACGGTTCAGCCGCTCACCGAGCACCTTCACCTCGTCGGCCACACTGAATACCAGCACGGTGTGCGCGGCACTGAAGAAGCGCTGCGTACCGTCCATCCACTGCAACCGCGCCTGATAGCGCTGCGGTGAATAGATCAGGTTGAAATCGCGGATCGGGCCGCCGATCAATCGGCAGGACACCTGGCTGTCACCCTTGAACGGGAAGGGCTGCAGCGGTAACAACCCGCGCTGTTCCTCGCCATCCACCGTCAGCACCATGCCCGAGCCTTGCAGCACAGTGATGATGCGCTGGTACCCGGCGAAGGTAGAGAACCCGCCCGACTCGGCGATATCGGCAATCGACAGGCGCCAGCCAAAACCGTCCAGGCCCTCGCCTGCATCACGGGTGATTTCTTCAGTGCTGCCGCCGCCGTTTTTCCACGGCATGCGGACGTAATCGGTGGCGCGCCAGACTTTCATCGAACTCATTTACTGAAACGTCCTTCCAGGCTATGACGGGAACCGGGGTGGATCAAACGCGCGGCCGTTACCGGCTGGCGGCCAGACCAGGTCCGGCGGCGAATCAACAGGCACGGCTCGCTGGTTTCGATTTGCAGCAGCTTGCACTCATGGGCGTCGGCGAGGATCGCTTCCACCACGTGCTCGCCTTCGGTCAGCGGCGCCACCTGGTTGAGGTAGGCATAAGGCGTTTGCTGGGTAAAATCCTGCTGCAGGTATTCCGGCGCTACCAGGGCGTTGACGAAACGGTCTTCGATTTGCACCGGAATGTCGTTTTCGTAGTGCACGATCAGCGAGTGGAACACCCGCCCGCCTTCGCGCATTTCCAGGGCGACGGCGCGCTCGGAACCGGCCGCTTCCTCACCGAGGGTGATGACTTTGCAGGTATGGCGATGGCCGCGGGAGGCGATCTCATCGGCAATGTTGTGCACCTCAAACAGGGCCGACTGGCTCTTGGGCTCGGCGACAAACGTGCCCACGCCCTGCATTCGCACCAGCAGGCCTTCGGCCGTCAACTCGCGCAAGGCGCGGTTGATGGTCATGCGGCTGAAGCCCAACTGGTTGACCAACTCGCTTTCCGACGGCACGCGGTAGTGCGGCGGCCAGTTGCCGTTGAGAATCTGCTGGCTGATCATCTGTTTGACGCGGGCATACAAGGGCGCCGGACTTTCGTCCATGTGGGCAGCCAGTGGAGACTTGGCGGGCGGAGTCGGCACAGGAAATCCTTGTAAGTGAAAAAGAAGCATAGCTTGCCGGAGTTTACCGAGCAGGCAAACGTCTGTATATGTATATACAAATAAACACACGACCGGGGTGCCTTAATCATGTCCGCTTTCTTTGCCGAACGCGCGCTGCTGCCTAATGGATGGGCCAATGATGTACGTCTTGAAGTCAGCGCCGACGGCCTGCTGACCCAGGTTGAGCCCAACGCCAGTGCAGACGGTGCCGAACGGCTGAGAGGCCCTGTGTTGGCGGGCATGCCGAACCTGCATTCCCATGCGTTCCAGCGGGCAATGGCCGGGCTGGCGGAAGTGGCCGGCAACCCGAATGACAGCTTCTGGACCTGGCGCGACTTGATGTATCGCATGGTGGGCAAGATCAGCCCCGACCAACTGCAGGTCATTGCGCGCCAGCTGTACATCGAGATGCTCAAGGCCGGCTACACCTCGGTGGCCGAATTTCACTACGTGCACCACGACGTCAGCGGCCAGCCCTATGCCGACCCTGCGGAGCTGTCGCGGCAAATCAGCCAGGCCGCCGCCAGCAGCGGTATCGGCCTGACGTTGTTGCCGGTGCTGTACAGCCATTCCGGTTTCGGCGGCCAGGCACCCAATGAAGGCCAGCGGCGCTTTATCAACAGCACCGAGCACTACCTGAACCTGCAGGCACGCCTGCAACCGATTCTGGCCGCGCAACCGGCGCAGCAACTGGGTCTGTGCTTCCACTCGCTGCGCGCCGTCACGCCACAACAGATCAGCGAAGTGCTGGCCGCCAGCGACAAGGCGTGCCCGGTACACATCCACATCGCCGAGCAGCAAAAGGAAGTCGACGACTGCCTGGCCTGGAGCGGCAAGCGTCCGCTGCAATGGCTGTATGACAATGTTGAAGTGGATCAGCGCTGGTGCCTGGTGCACGCCACCCATGCCAATCCGGAAGAAGTGACGTTGATGGCCAAGAGCCGGGCGATTGCCGGGCTGTGCCTGACCACCGAAGCCAACCTGGGCGACGGGATTTTCCCGGCGGTGGATTTCCTGGCCCAGGGCGGGCGCATGGGGATTGGTTCCGACAGCCACGTATCACTGAGCGTGGTGGAAGAACTGCGCTGGCTGGAATATGGGCAGCGCCTGCGGGACCAGCGGCGCAACCGGCTGTATCGCAGCGATCAGCCGATGGTCGGCCGTACGCTGTTCGATGCCGCGCTGGACGGCGGAGCCGAAGCGCTGGGGCAGCCGATTGGGCGCCTGGAAGTGGGCAAACGGGCTGATTGGCTGGTACTGGACGGCAACGATCCGTACCTGGCGACCGCGAACGAAGACGGGATTCTCAATCGCTGGCTGTTTGCCGGTGGTGATCGCCAGGTGCGGGACGTGCTGGTCAACGGGAAGTTGGTGATTCGCGACGGGCATCACGCGGCTGAAGAAGACAGCAGCCGGGCGTTTACCCAGGTCTTGCGGGATTTGTTGGGCTAAGAGACGACACATAACAAAATGTGGGAGCTGGCTTGCCTGCGATAGCCGTTGTGAATCCAACACCGCTATCGCAGGCAAGCCAGCTCCCACATTGGAATGGTAGCGCTCTTCAGTTACTGCGAAGTCTTTGCCATCTGCTTGTCCGACGTCCGCCAGATCAACCGGGTAGTGTCATACCCCTGTTGCCGCGCCCTGCTCAGCAGGTCTTCGCGAGTGTCGGCGCTGACGGTCGGCGTGCGGGACAACAACCACATGTAGCGCCGGCTCGGGCTGCCGACAATGGCGGTCTTGTAGTCATCGCTGACGTACAGCACCCAGTAATCGCCCTTGGCCACGCCCGGCAACAGCGAGGTGAACCAGTTATTGAATTCGACCCACAGTTTGTCAGTCTTGCCGGCGACCTGCGGCGTTGCTGTGCCCTTGGCTTCCTGCCACTTCCATTCAGGCGTCAGGCAGCGGTTGAACACCGACATGTTGCCATCGGGCAACAACGTGTAGCGGGCTTCGGACTGCGCACAATTGCGCTGGAAGTACATCGGCAGACGGGCCAACTCATACCAGGTGCCCTGGTAACGCTTGAGGTTCACGCTGCCAACCGTCTTGGGTTGCAGATCATCGCCAGAATGGCTGGCGCAGCCCGCCAAAAACAGGCTGGCACAGAGGTATAAAACAAAACGCATCATGTTGTTTTTCTCCCGCAGGCTTTCGCCCCGGTTTACTTCAGGCCTTGCCCGGAAAAAATCAGTACTTTGTCACCGGCGTATTGCACGCTGATAAAGCTGTTTTTATCGCCCCACGTGCAACTGGACATACCCAGCGCGCCAGAACAATCAGTCGGCTTACCCAGCAACGACTCAACCTCGGCCTTGGCCATGCCGGCCGACAGTTTTGCGTAATTTTCTTGAGTGACCTTGCTGCAAGCGGCCAGAAGCACGCAAAACGACAACAGGGCAAGACGGCGTAACGACATGGAAAAACTCCTGGAGAGACGAAGCAGCTTGGGGGTCTGCCAGAAGCTTAGAAGGGAAAAGAGGTGTCTGGTTCCCGATGGGGGGTGGTATTTCTTTTTTCTGCCAGGGTGGTGTTTTTCCAAAGATTCATAGGGTTTCTGGATGGGCGTGCCTTTCGTCGCACCCGCTGAATAATCGACTATCCCCTCAATACATAGGACTGAATAAAGACTAAAATCAGTCCTTCCTTTGAGACAGGACCACCCAATGAAACTCTCTTCCCAGATCAAACCTATTAGCTACTTGAAAAGCCACACCGCCGAGATTGTGAAAAACCTCACTGAAAGCCGCGAACCGTTGGTCATCACCCAAAATGGTGAGGCCAAGCTGGTTGTGATGGATGTGAAGAGTTTTGAAGAGCAAGAAGAGACCATGGCTCTGTTAAAGCTACTCGCTTTGGGAAACCGCCAGATTGAATTGGGTCAGTTTCAAGAAATGGAGGACGTGTTCGCAGAGCTGGACAGGGACGAAGCACAATGAATTTCAGGGTTGAGATTCTTCATTCTGCTAAATCTGATCTCAAAGAAATCAAGTCCTATCTGACCCGCCAATTTTCCGCAGCATCCTGGCAACAAACCTATGATTCATTGAAGCAAGCTTTGCGCCGCATCGAAACCCAGCCTTACGCGGGCTCAATGCCAGAAGAGATTGAGAGGCTCAACCTCAGTCAGTACCGGCAGGTCGTGTGTGAAATGAATCGGATTATTTATGAAGTCAGAGATAAAACCATCTACGTCCATATCATCGCGGACACACGGAAAAACCTGCAGTCGCTGCTGCTGAAACGCCTTATTCAATAAACAAAAAAGCCCCGAAAACACTGAAATGCTTCGGGGCTTTTGCTTACCGCAAGACTTACGCCTTGTGGTAACCAGTCACACGCTCAACTTCTTCCTTCGAACCCAGGAACACCGCCACACGCTGGTGCAGGCCTTCGGGCTGGATGTCGAGGATGCGCTGGTGGCCGTCGGTGGACGCACCGCCCGCCTGCTCAACCAGGAACGACATCGGGTTGGCTTCGTACATCAGGCGCAGTTTGCCCGGCTTGGACGGCTCGCGGCTGTCACGTGGGTACATGAATAGGCCACCACGGGTCAGGATGCGGTGCACGTCGGCAACCATCGCAGCCACCCAGCGCATGTTGAAGTTCTTCTTCAACGGGCCTTCTTCGCCTTCCATCAACTCGTTCACGTAGCGCTGTACCGGCGCTTCCCAGTGACGCTGGTTGGACATGTTGATGGCGAATTCCTGGGTGCTCGCCGGGATGGAGATGTCTTCGTGGGTCAGCACGAAGCTGCCCATTTCACGGTCCAGGGTGAAGCCCTTGACGCCGTCGCCCAGGGTCAGCACCAGCATGGTTTGCGGGCCGTAGATCGCATAACCGGCAGCGACCTGCTCGGTGCCTGGCTGCAGGAAGGCCTTTTCGTTCAGGGCTTCGTTCTGGCTCAGGTATTCGCTCGGGCAACGCAGTACCGAGAAGATGGTGCCGACCGGTGCGTTGATGTCGATGTTCGACGAACCGTCCAGCGGGTCGAATACCAACAGGTACGCGCCTTTCGGGTACTTGCCCGGGATCTGGTAGGCATTGTCCATTTCTTCGGACGCCATGCCGGCCAGGTGGCCGCCCCATTCGTTGGCTTCGAGCAGGATTTCGTTGGAAATCACGTCGAGCTTTTTCTGCACTTCGCCTTGTACGTTTTCAGTGCCCATGCTGCCCAGGACGCCGCCCAGCGCGCCTTTGGAGACGGCGTGGCTGATTTCCTTGCAAGCACGCGCCACCACTTCGATAAGGAAGCGCAGATCGGCAGGCGTGTTGTTGCTGCGGGTCTGCTCGATCAAATAGCGACTCAGGGTAACGCGGGACATGGAAGGCTCCGGAAATGGGGGGCTAAAAACCCGCGCAGTTTAACGCGAGTCGGGGCGTATTTCCTCATATGAGAGGATTTAAACCCAATAGAGTTCATGGACTTTATTTAACGTGCCACCGGCGGCTTGCGCAGCAAACTGTAGGCCATGGCGCCCAACGCCGCCACACCGAGCAGCAGCACGGCCCAAAGACCGAGCTTTTTCCAGTTCGGCCCGGCATCAATAGGCGCCGCAACCGCGGGCGATGTCACCACCACCGCCCCCGCCGCCTTGGCCTGCCCAAGCCCTGCGAGGCGTTCGACGCTGTAATCCGGGATCAACGTCGACAGCGGCAAGTTCGCCCCCTTCACCGACGGGTTGCCCAAGGCCAGGATGAACGGCGGCTCGCCCCGTGCCAGGAACACCAACTGCGTGGCGCGCACTGCAAAGCTCAAGGTCGGCGCCTCCACTCCCAGGCCACCGCCGCGCTCATCCACGTCGAGCTTGAGCTGCGCAACGGCGTGGCCCGGCAGCTGCAATTCGTTCTGTAAAACGTCCTGGCCATTTTGCGTCAGCCGGTAGAGCAAACCGCTGCTCAAGGGCTGCCAGGCCTGATTGCTTTCCCGGCGACCCGACAAGGTGACTGGCGCGAGGCTGTTGGGTTGGCTCAAGTCGATGCGCAAACGTTCGACGTTCAGCGCATTGGGCAACTGCCAGCTGTATTCGCCCGCCTTGAGACGGGTACCCGACAGTGGCTGCGACCACACCAGCGGCAACGGCAAGCTATGGGCACTGACGCTCTCCAACTGCGCCGACGTCAGCGCCGGTGCGGCCTGGCCTTTCCACAGCAGGCGCAGATAACGCGCCGATTGCCCTGGCAAACTCACTTCATGCTGCTCGACGCGCTCATCGGCAAACGACAGCCGCGCCACCTGCCCTTCGCCCCACGAGCGCCAGTGCTGCAAGTCGTCGCTGGCTTCGATGCTGAAGCGCTGGAAGCCGTCGCGCTCGCTGGTCCAGTCGAGGATCAGCTGCTGCAACGGCGCCTTGATCCCGCTGGCATCGAGCAACCAGCCGCGCAGCACTTCTTCGCCCGCTTCCAGCTGGCTCGGCGGCTGCACCTGCACCAACGTGCCGGTGGAAGTGGATTGCACGCGCACACTGGGCACGGCTTCAGCGGAGTCGGCCGCGGCGTACAGCGGGAACCACTTCACGTTGGACAGGCTGCGGCTTTCGGTGCTTTGCGCCGACTGCCGCGCCAGCGCGTAGGCCTGGGGCTCGCCGGCGGCGTTGAACACCCGTACGTCACTCAGGTCGGCCTGGCGGGCGCTCAATTGCACCGCCAGCGGCAGTTCCAGGCGGTACCACGGGCCTTCGCCGCTGACTGTCAGCGGCACCCGCGTGGTGAAATCGGCCGGGGTTTCCTGGGCCAAGGCCGAACACGTTGTGCACAACCCCAACAGCGCCACACTCAGCTTGCCCATCAAGAGACCACTCCTTCAGATTCAACCACCCGTTCGGCACGCTTGGGTGGCAGCGGGGCGAAATAGCCCACCACCAGCAACAGCCCGCCCACACCGATAAACGATACGATCCGCGCCAGCCCGCCACGGTTGCTCAGTTCGACGAAGAACAATTTGGCGACCACCACCGCAATCAACACCGCACCGATCAGCCACACCTCACGCCGATGCCGCAGATGCCCACCGATCATCAGGCTCAGGGCAATCAGGGTCCAGACAATCGACAGCCCGGCCTGTACCAGCATCGATTCCAGCAACGCATCCAGATGGAACGGCACCCCGCCCCAATGGTGAGCCGTGCGCATCACCAGGGCGGTGAAGAAGGCGAACAACGACACTCCGGCGACTGCTTGGGCGATCAGCTCGGCGCGTGGCCCGCGCTGGGGTGCGGCGCTGCGGAACCACAGGTACACACCCAGCAGCGCGAACAGCAATCCAATATCCAGCGGGTTAAGCAGCGGCACATACGGCAGCGGCTCGGCGGTGCCGTCGCTGAAGATGTTCGCCAGCCAGAACCAGCCCAGCATCAACACCGCCAGAGGCAACGCGGCATACAACCGGTACTCGCGCGGGTACGCCGACACCGGCCACGGCCAACTGCGCGGCACAGCGGCCAGTACCAGGTACAGGCTCGGCAGAATCGCCCACCCCAGCCAGCGCCAGGCGTTGTATTCCTCGGACAGCAGCAACAGGCCGTAGCGCAACTCCAGCGCCAGCACGCCAATCAGCAGCCAGCAGCCGAGCACGTGCGCAGCGCTGAGGGCTTTCTCCGGGATGACCAAGGCCAGGCGCCGCAGTGACACGAAGTGCACCGCAAATACCGCCACCCACGCCAGCCAGGCGAAATTCGCCGCCGGGTGATAACGCGAGCCCCACGAGCCCAGCAACACCACGCCCGCCGCCGGCATCAACAGCGTGCACAACAAGCCCAGCGACGGCCATTGCAGGCGCCGGGCCAACACCGCCCAGATCGCCACACTCACGGCCGCCACCGCCAGCAGCCAGGTGCCTTGCAGCATCGGTGGCGCAAAACGCAGCACTTCGCTGACCAAAGCCAACGTCCACCAGGCCGCGCCCCACACCAGCAGCACGTCGGACAGCCGCTGCAAACTCAACGCCTCGAACACCGGCGCATGAGGCCGGCGCTGCAAACGCCAGGCACCGATCAGCGCCGCCAGCCCGAGCACCATCGGCGTCCAGAAACCGCTATGGCCCAAAGGACGCAAGCCTTCGCGGGTCAGTGGCCCGAGCAAGTCCGGCACCGCGATCAGGAACGAAGCGCCACCGATGATTTGCAGCAACAACCCGAAGACAAAACTGACCCGCTGCTGCAGGTAGAGACTCAGCCAGATAATCAACAAACCACTGGCCGCCCACACGCCACTGGCGGTCTCCCACGGCAGCACGAACAGCACCGCGAGGTTGATCAGCACCAACCCGGCCAACAGCACCACCGACAGGCCGCGCAACAACCGCACATCGCTGCGCACCATGCTGTCCCGCGCCGCCAGCAGCATGCCGCCGATCAAGGCCAGGCCAATCAGCGATGCGGTGAGCAGCCCGCTCCAGCCGGCACTGAACACGGCGCCTGAATCAGCGCCCGCCTGAAGGCGCAACAGGAACAGCGCGCCACCGAGCAATTGCACGGCGAACGCAGTAAAGAGGAACGTGCGCGAGCCGATGCGCAGGCCGACCAGCAAGGTCGCAAGGCCGGCAATTGCCCAACTGATGGCCGTGCCTTGGGTCAACAGCAGCAACGGCGCCAGCAGGTACAGGAAGCCCAGGCCGACACTGGCCAATACCGGCAAGCCACGACGCTCCCACTGCGCCGACTGCTCAGCCGCTGCCTTGCGCAGTTGGTGGAAACTGAACAGCAAGGCCGCGCCCAGCAACAGAGCGCCCAGAGGTGCGCCATCCAACAGACGGGTGTCGCCAACCCGCAACTCGCTGAGGAACGCGAGCGCCGAGCCGACTTGCAACAACAAGCCAAACGCCCGCGCCAAAGGCCGCTGCTGGCGCAAGCCAAGCCAGAAAATCCCGGCGCCTTCCACGGCCCAGGCCGCCGCCGTCCAGCGCGCGTCGAGGCCCAAGGGAATCGCCAGGCTGGCGAAAATCACCCCCAGCGCCAGGCAGGTTTCCGCCAGCAGCAAGGCGCGCCCGCCACTCAGCAAACGGGCCAGGCTCATGTAGATAATGCCCAGGGCCAGCGCACTGAACGCAGCGGCAAACTCCAGGTGCTGCACCAGCGCAAACTGCAAACCGAAGCCCACCAGCGGCGGACCGAACAGCAGGCTGCCGTCGACGTAATCGCCCTTGGCCGCCGACCAGCGCAGCAATGCGCCACGGCTGTCATCGTCCGGCGCGTCGCTCATCTCCAACAACTTGCGCCGGGCGAACAACAGGCCAATGCCGAGGTACATCAGGAAAAACAGAATCAGGAACGGCTCGGTGCTCCACAGCAGTTCCGGCGTGTAGGAGCGCAGGCCCCAGGCGAAGCCGATGCCAAAAGTGCCGACAAAACCGATCAGGTTGAGCAAGCGCCAGGCCTTGAACCAGGCGATGGCGAGGATGCCCGCGTTCAGCAGCGCAAAATAGCTGAACAGCGCCACATGGTTGCCGGCGCCGGTGGACGTGAGGATCGGTGCCGCAAAACCGCCAAGGGCAGCGGCGCAAGCCAGGCCGAGGGCGTCCTGGGTAATTGCCAGAATCGCCGAGAACACCGTGACCGCCACCAGCAACCCCAGTGCGGCGCCGGGATCGAGCAGCGGGTGCAGGCGCATGGCAGCGAACACAGTCAGGTAGAGCACGGCGATGCCGGTGCCTTGCAGCATCAACCCGTAATTGCTGTTGCGCAGCCGCAGCCACCACCCCAGGCCCAGCAAGGCCAACGCACAACCGGCAACGCCCGCATAACGCAGCTCGATCGGCACCACCATGCCTTCAGTGGCGTACCGCAGCAGGAAGGCCAGGCCAAGGAACAGCAGCACCACGCCGACCCGCAGCACGGTGTTGCCGCCGAACAGCCAGTTGCGTGCGCCGCTGATGGCGCGCTCGATGAAGTTGGGGCCACGAGGTACCGCAGGCGCGGCAGGTTGCTCAGGAATGCGTTCGCTCGGCTCAGCCCGCCAGACGTCAGCCGGCAATGGCTGGCTGGGCTCGGCCGCTACCGTTGCGTACGCAGGTTCCAATTCGGCGGGTAATTCCCAGACGAGTTCAGGCGACGCCGTTACCGGCGGCGGCGCTTCGACAAGGATCGGTTCGGGAATTTCAACGGCAGCGGGCCTTTCCAGCAAGGCCAGGCGTTGCTCAACGACTTTCAGGGCGTTGCGGGCAGACTCCAGCTGACGGCCTTGCTCCTCCGTACGCGAGGCGAGCATCGACAGGCGGATCGCCTGGCCAATGCCCAAGCCGAGCAGCGCACCAATGCCCGCATCACTGAACGACTCGTCGAGCGTCCAGCCGAGCACCAGGCCAATCAGCATGAAAATCCATTGCATGGTCGATATCCCTAAGCAAACCGAGACCTAGTATATCGACACGGGGCCCATGTGGCAGCGGGACTTGCTGTGGTGAGCGGGCTTGCCCTCTCACCACAGCAAGCCCACTCCCACATTTTGCATTGCGGTGTCTAATCCAACGCTTTCCAGATCTCCGTCGCGTATTCGCGGATGGTCCGGTCCGACGAGAACCAGCCCATGCGCGCGGTGTTGAGCACCGCCGAGCGCCACCATTCCTTGGAATCGTGCCAGTGCGCCTCGACCCGCGCTTGGGCATCCCAGTAGGAATCGAAGTCGGCACAGACCAGGAAGCGGTCGTAGTCGATCAGCGAGTCCACCAACCCGGCATAACGGCCCGGATCATCCGGCGAGAACACCCCGCCGCGAATCGCTTGCAGCACATCGTTCAAGCGATGGGACGCGGCGATTTCCGGCCCGGCATTGAACTCACCGGCGTGTTTGCGCGCTTCTACCTGCTGGGCGCTGAGGCCGAAGATGAACATGTGGTCGGCACCCACGCGCTCGTGCATCTCGACGTTGGCACCGTCCATAGTGCCGATAGTCAGCGCGCCGTTAAGGCCGAATTTCATGTTACTGGTGCCGGACGCTTCAAACCCGGCGGTGGAAATCTGCTCCGACAGGTCGGCCGCCGGAATGATGCTTTCCGCCAGGCTGACGTTGTAGTTGGGCAGGAACACCACCTTGAGCAACCCGCGCACCGTCGGGTCGTTGTTGACTGTACGGGCGATGTCGTTGGTCAGCTTGATGATCAGCTTGGCCTGGTGATAACTGGCCGCCGCCTTGCCGGCGAAGATCTTCACCCGAGGGACCCAGTCGGTGCCCGGCTCGGCACGAATCGCCTGGTACAGCGCGACGGTGTGCAGCAGGTTCAACAGCTGGCGCTTGTACTCGTGGATCCGCTTGACCTGCACATCAAACATCGCCGCCGGGTTGACCGAAATCCCCAGGCGCTCGTGAATGATGTCGGCCAGTGCCCGTTTACTGTGCAGGCGCTGTTCGGCGAAGGCCTTGCGGAAGGCTTGCTTCTCGGCAAACGGTTCCAGGTCCACCAGGCGCTGCTCGGGGTTATCCAGTACGTCCGGACCCAGGGCTTCCACCAGCATCGCGGTGAGTTTGGGGTTGGCCTGGTACAGCCAGCGGCGGAAGGTAATGCCGTTGGTTTTGTTATTGATGCGGTCCGGGTAGAGCTTGTGCAGTTCGGAGAACACCGTACTGCGCATCAGCTGGGTATGCAGGCCGGACACGCCGTTGACGCTGTGGGAACCGAGGAACGCCAGGTTGCCCATGCGCACGCGGCGGCCGTTGTCTTCCTCGATCAGCGACACGGCGCGCAGCACGTCGAAGTCGTGGATGCCCTTGGCCCGCAGCGAGTCGATATGTTGAGCGTTGATCAGGTAGATGATCTGCATGTGCCGCGGCAGCATGCGTTCCATCAAGCCCACCGGCCAGGTCTCCAACGCCTCGGGCAGCAAGGTGTGGTTGGTGTACGACAGGGTCTCGACGGTGACATCCCAGGCGGCATCCCACGGGATATCGTGCAGGTCCACCAACTGGCGCATCAACTCGGCCACCGCGATCGACGGGTGCGTGTCGTTGAGCTGGATGGCCGCGTGTTCGCCCAGGCTCAGGACCGAGCCGTGCATGTTTTTGTGGCGACGCAGCAGGTCCTGCAACGAGGCGGAGACGAAGAAGTATTCCTGGCGCAGGCGCAGTTCCTGCCCTGCTTCGGTGCTGTCGGCCGGGTAAAGCACCCGGGAGATGCTTTCGGCACGGGCTACCTCGGCCACAGCGCCCAGGTGATCACCGGCGTTGAAGCGCTCCAGGTGCAGGTCTTCCACGGCCCGGGCACGCCACAGGCGCAAGGTGTTGACACTGGCGCCGCGCCAGCCGACCACCGGAGTGTCGTAGGCTACCGCACGCACGGTTTCATTCGGCGACCAGACCTGGATCGACTTGCCGGACGCGTCCAGCAGGGTTTCCACGCCGCCGCCAAAGCCGATCGGGTAGATCACTTCGGCGCGCTCGAATTCCCACGGGTTGCCGAAATCCAGCCAGCGCTCGGTTTGCTCCTGCTGCCAGCCATCGACAATCGCCTGGCGGAACAGCCCGTGCTCATAACGAATGCCATAACCGTGGCCGGCAATGCCCAGGGTCGACATGCTTTCCATAAAGCATGCAGCCAGGCGGCCAAGGCCACCGTTGCCCAGGGCCGCGTCGGGCTCCAGCAGGCGAATGCGCTCCATGTCCACGCCCAGCTCGCTCATGGCCTCACGGGCCACGTCCAGCAGGCCGAGGTTGCTCAGGCTGTCGTAGAGCAGACGGCCGATCAGGAATTCCAGCGAGAGGTAATAGACCCGCTTCTGCCCCTTGCGGTAGATGTGCCGCGTGTGGTCCATCCAGTGGTCGACCATATGGTCGCGGGCGGCCAGTGCAATGGCTTCGAACCAGTCGTGGTCGAAGGCGTGATCGGGGTCCTTGCCCACCGCGTAGGTAAGTTTGGTCAAGACGGCATCGCGAAATGCGGCTACCTCTGCTTCTCGTACAAGCGGTTCCTGAGACATCGATGCGACCTCGGGCGAGATAGAAGGAGTTGCTAGAGCCTAGACGGTCTGACAGACGGTAGACGCTCTGGTTCGGCAGTTTTTTAACTCATTCACCTTTGCGGGAATTTGATGCAGGGGCCGTGCCCGTTTGTTGCCCGACACTGCCTTCGAGCTGAAACCCGGAAGATATTGTTCAAAAAAACACCAATTCCGGTATGATCCCGCGCCGGATAACACCCCTCTTGGAAACCTGATGAAGCCTCAACTGATCGCCGCCGCGGAACTCGACCGTCTCGAGACCTGGCAGAAATACTCAAGCCACATGTGTGGCGGCTGTGTGTCGAGCTGCTGCACCCTGCCGGTTGAGGTGAAGATCAAGGACCTGATCCGTATCGGCATCGTCGATGAGTTCGAGCGTGGCGACCCGCCGAAGAACATCGCCAAGCGCTTGCAGAAAGAAGGCATCGTCGAGCGCTTCAACGCCAAATCCGAGATCTTTACCCTGCAGCGCATGAGCAACAACGATTGCCTGTACCTGGATCGTAAGAGCCGCTTCTGCACTATTTATGACAAGCGCCCGGATACTTGCCGCAATCACCCGAAAATCGGACCGCGTCCAGGGTATTGCGCGTACAAGCCGAAGGAAGTGGTGCGCGAGACCAACTTCAAGACCCTCGACAAGTTCTGATCCAGATTTTTGTGGGGCCTTGAGGGCCCTATCGCAGGCAAGCCAGCTCCCACAGTTGAATGTGTTCACATATCAAAATGTGGGAGCCGGGCTTGCCCGCGATGAGGCCGTCGCAGCCACTACAGCTATTGCAGGCATAAAAAAACGCCCCCGGCCTTTCGACCGGGGGCGTTTTTCATTCAGCCTGAGTTAACTCAGTTCTTGGCTTTCTTGGCAGCGCGGGTACGCTCGCCTTCGTCCAGGATCTTCTTACGCAGGCGGATCGACTTAGGCGTAACTTCGCACAGCTCGTCGTCCTGGATGAATTCCAGGGCCTGTTCCAGGGTGAAGCGAACAGGTGGAACCAGAGCGATGGTTTCGTCTTTGCCCGAAGCACGCATGTTGTCGAGCTTCTTGCCTTTGGTTGGGTTGACGCCCATGTCGTTGTCACGGCTGTTCAGACCAACGATCTGACCGTTGTAGATCTCTTGACCGTGCTCAACGAACAGCTTGCCACGCGCCTGGAGGGTTTCCAGGGAGTAGGTCAGCGCCTTGCCGGTTTCTACCGATACCAGAACACCGTTCTGACGACCAGACATGTCGCCGGACTTCATGGTGTCGTAGCGATCGAAGATCGAGGTCAGGATGCCAGCACCGTTGGTCAGGGTCAGGAACTGGTTACGGAAACCGATCAGACCACGAGCAGGGATGTTGTATTCCAGACGCACACGGCCTTTGCCATCCGGCACCATGTTGGTCAGGTCGCCCTTACGCAGGCCCATCTCTTCCATGACCTTGCCCTGGGATTCTTCAGGGGTGTCGATGGTGACGTTTTCAAACGGTTCCTGCTTCACGCCGTCAACCTGACGGATGATCACTTCAGGACGACCGACGCCCATTTCGAAGCCTTCGCGACGCATGGTTTCGATCAGTACCGAGAGGTGCAGCTCACCACGGCCGGAAACCTTGAACTTGTCAGCCGAGTCGCCTTCTTCAACGCGCAGAGCAACGTTGTACAGCAGCTCTTTGTCCAGACGTTCCTTGATGTTACGGGAAGTCACGAACTTGCCTTCTTTACCGCAGAAAGGCGAGTCGTTTACCTGGAAGGTCATGGAAACGGTTGGCTCGTCAACGGTCAGAGGCTTCATCGCCTCGACGTTGTCCGGCTGGCACAGGGTGTCGGAGATGAACAGCGAGTCCATACCGCTCACGCACACGATGTCACCGGCAAACGCTTCTTCAACGTCGATACGGTGCAGACCGTGGTGACCCATCAGCTTCAGGATACGGCCGTTGCGTTTCTTGCCGTCGGCGCCGATGGCGACAACCGGAGTGTTCGGCTTGACGCTGCCACGAGCGATACGGCCAACACCGATAACACCCAGGAAGCTGTTGTAGTCCAGTGCCGAGATTTGCATCTGGAACGGGCCTTCACGGTCAACTTTCGGCGCCGGTACGTTGTCGACGATCGACTGGTACAGCGGGGTCATGTCTTCAGCCATGTCGGTGTGTTCCAGACCGGCAATGCCGTTCAGGGCCGAGGCGTAGACGACTTTGAAGTCCAGCTGTTCTTCGGTGGCACCCAGGTTGTCGAACAGGTCGAAGATCTGGTCCAGAACCCAGTCCGGACGCGCGCCTGGACGGTCAACCTTGTTGATGCACACGATCGGACGCAGGCCGGCTTCGAAAGCCTTCTTGGTCACGAAACGGGTTTGCGGCATAGGGCCGTCTTGAGCGTCAACCAGCAGCAGAACGGAGTCAACCATCGACATTACGCGTTCAACTTCGCCGCCGAAGTCGGCGTGGCCCGGGGTATCCACGATGTTGATGTGGTAGCCGTTCCAGTTGATGGCGGTGTTTTTCGCCAGAATGGTAATACCGCGCTCTTTCTCCTGGTCGTTGGAGTCCATCACGCGCTCGTCGTTGAGCTCGTTGCGCTCCAGGGTGCCGGATTGACGCAAGAGTTTGTCTACCAGGGTGGTCTTACCATGGTCAACGTGGGCAATGATGGCGATGTTGCGTAGATTTTCGATCACTTGTGTATCTCGATCAGAGGATTCGGTGTGCTGACAGGTCGTGGCAGCGATTAACAGTAGAGTCAGGCCTTGCCGTTACAGCTTGACGGCAGAGTCGGGGGGCCGGTGACGCAGGCCACAGGCAAACAGCCCCGGGCTCTTAGCTCGGTCGATAAACGCGCACATTGGCATGCCCCTCACTGAGCAAATGGTGGGCATGCAGGCGACTCATCACGCCTTTGTCGCAATACAACAGGTACTGACGGCTGTCATCCAGTTCCTTGAAACGCGCATTCAATGCATAGAACGGCAGCGTTTGTACGTCGATGCCAGCAATTTCCAGCGGCTCGTCTTCAGCGGCATCCGGGTGACGGATGTCGATGATGATCTGACCGGCCAGAGCCTCGCTGACTTCTTCGATCTGCAAATCCTGGCCCAATTCGTCGATAACCCGATCGATCGGCACCAGTTTGGCGTTCTCCAGCGCACGCTCGAGAACCGCCATGTCGAACTGTTGTTCTTCGTACTCCACGCGGTTGCGCTTGGCGTGGGTCTTGGGGTTCACCGAGATGACCCCGCAATATTCCGGCATGTGCTTGGCGAAATCCGCCGTGCCGATCTGGGTCGCCAGGTCGATGATGTCTTGCTTGTGACTGGCGATCAGCGGGCGCAATACCAGCTTCTCGGTCACAGAGTCGATCAATGACAGGTTCGGCAGGGTCTGGCTGGACACCTGGGAAATCGCTTCACCGGTCACCAGTGCGTCGATTTCCAGCCGATCCGCGATTCGGGACGCAGCGCGCAACATCATACGCTTCAATACTACGCCCATATGACTGTTATCGACTTTCCCGAGAATTTCTCCCAGGACTTCCTCGAACGGTACGCTGACAAACAGCACCCGTTGCGAGCTGCCGTACTTCTTCCAGATGTAATGCGCGACTTCCATCACGCCCAATTCGTGTGCACGCCCGCCCAGGTTAAAGAAGCAGAAGTGGCTCATCAGCCCGCGGCGCATGATCTGGTAGGCCGCAACGGTGGAATCGAAACCGCCGGACATCAATACCAGGGTCTGTTCCAGGGCGCCCAGCGGGTAGCCGCCGATGCTGTCGTGCTGGCTGTGGATCACAAACAACCGTTGGTCGCGAATTTCCATCCGCACTTCAATTTGCGGCTCTTTCAGGGAAATTCCGGCTGCGCCGCACTCGCGACGCAGCTTGCTGCCAACGTATTTCTCGACATCCATGGAGCTGAACGGATGCTTGCCGGCACGTTTGCAACGCACCGAAAACACCTTGCCTGCCAGCACATCACCGTAGTGCTGTTTGCACTTTTCGGTGATGTCGTCGAAGTCGCCCAGCGGGTACTCGTCGACTTGCAGGAAATGCGCGATGCCCGGCACGCAGCTCAGGCGCTCGGTCATGTCCTTCAAGGCCTTGGGGTCGGTCAGGCGGGTTTCCAGCTCGAGATTGTCCCACACACCGTTCACCACCACAGCCGGGTCCAGATCGCGGAGCACGGCACGGATGTTCTTGGCCAATTGACGGATGAAACGCATCCGTACCGGTCGGCTCTTGATGGTGATCTCGGGGAAGACTTTAACGATTAATTTCATGAAAACAGCGCGCGCAGGCCCAGCCGAAAAAGGGGGGCGCGGATTATAGCGGAAATCGCTCAAGGTTTAACCAGTTAATATGCAATCGACCTTTCGCGCACCAAAACGGGTCATTAATGAAAAATCACGCTACATTGCGGTGCGCAATTTATTCCGTTTCAGCGGATTGCACCTTTATAGGGGCGTTTTTGTGGCAAAAAACCCATGTCGGGGCACTGGCATGCAATTTGCTCTCTTGTGAGGCAGGTTGCCTTGGTCGAGTATTCGCGCCGGCATCACCCACATTCTAAGGGCTAACTCCACTACCCCAGCCCGAAGCCACCCGGAGGACACTATGTCGAAGTCGGTTCAACTCATCAAAGATCATGACGTCAAATGGATTGATCTGCGCTTCACGGACACAAAAGGCACTCAGCACCACGTGACCATGCCGGCTCGCGACGCGCTGGATGACGCCTTCTTCGAAGAAGGCAAAATGTTCGACGGCTCCTCCATTGCCGGCTGGAAAGGCATCGAAGCTTCCGACATGATCCTGATGCCGGACGACAGCACCGCCGTACTCGACCCGTTCACCGAAGACCCAACGCTGATCATCGTCTGCGACGTGATCGAGCCTTCGACCATGCAAGGCTACGACCGTGACCCACGTGCGATCGCCAAGCGTGCCGAGGAATACCTGAAGTCGACCGGTATCGGCGACACCGTATTCGTAGGTCCGGAACCAGAATTCTTCATCTTTGATTCGGTCAAGTTCAAGTCCGACATCTCTGGCTCCATGTTCAAAATCTTCTCCGAACAAGGTTCGTGGATGTCGGACCAGGACGTGGAAGGCGGCAACAAAGGCCACCGCCCAGGTATCAAAGGCGGCTACTTCCCGGTTCCTCCGTTCGACCACGACCACGAAATCCGTACCTCCATGTGCAACGCCATGGAAGAGATGGGCCTGGTCATCGAAGTTCACCACCACGAAGTGGCGACTGCCGGCCAGAACGAAATCGGTGTGAAGTTCAACACCCTGGTGGCCAAGGCTGACGAAGTTCAGACCCTGAAGTACTGCGTACACAACGTGGCTGATGCCTACGGCCGTACCGCTACCTTCATGCCTAAGCCTCTGTACGGCGATAACGGTTCGGGTATGCACGTTCACCTGTCCATCGCCAAAGAAGGCAAGAACACCTTCGCTGGCGAAGGTTATGCCGGCCTGTCCGACACTGCCCTGTACTTCATCGGCGGTATCATCAAGCACGGTAAGGCCCTGAACGGCTTCACCAACCCGTCGACCAACTCCTACAAGCGTCTGGTCCCAGGTTTCGAAGCTCCAGTGATGCTGGCTTACTCGGCTCGCAACCGTTCCGCTTCGATCCGTATTCCTTACGTGTCCAGCCCTCGCGCTCGCCGTATCGAAGCCCGCTTCCCGGATCCGGCAGCCAACCCGTACCTGGCCTTCGCTGCCCTGGTAATGGCCGGCCTGGACGGTATCCAGAACAAGATCCACCCTGGCGACGCCGCCGACAAAAACTTGTACGACCTGCCGCCTGAAGAGGCCAAAGAGATCCCACAAGTGTGCGGCAGCCTGAAAGAAGCCCTGGAAGAGCTGGACAAGGGCCGTGCGTTCCTGACCAAAGGCGGCGTGTTCAGCGACGACTTTATCGATGCCTACATCGCCCTGAAAAGCGAAGAAGAAATCAAGGTCCGCACCTTCGTACACCCACTGGAATACGAGCTGTACTACAGCTGCTGATCCGGTAGCGCTGCTTAACGTGGCGTGATGAAAAAGGCCTCCTTCGGGAGGTCTTTTTTTTGCCCGCAAAACCCTGTGGAAGCGGGCTTGCCCGCGAAAAACTCAAGGACGCCGCATTTCTTCAATATTTACGGGTTATCGTTAACGACCATCGCGAGCAAGCTCGCTCCTACAGAAGAGGGATCTGCCTTGAAACTCAAACTTGGGTTCATCTTGCTGGCTATCAGCGCCAATGTATTGGCCGCACCACCCACCCTCGCCCCTCTACTCGACAGCATCGCCGAACGCCTGGCGATCGCCGACCAGGTGGCCCTGAGCAAATGGGACAGCCACAAGCCGGTTGAGGACCGTGCGCGGGAACAGGACGTGATCGCCAGCGTCGTGGCCCAGGCGCCGAGCTACAAACTGGCACCGGCGCAGGCCGAGCAGTTTTTCTCGGCCCAGATCGAGGCGAACAAACTGGTGCAGTACGCCCACTTGTCCGATTGGCAGCTGAAAGGCAAGGCGCCCAACGACCCGCGCCCTGATTTGGTCGGCCAGATCCGCCCTGAACTGGACCTGCTGCAAAAACGCCTGCTGCAACAGCTGGCGGACTTCACCCCGGAACGCAGCAACCCGCAGTGTCCGCAATGGCTGGCCCAGGCTAATCACGCGCCTGCCAAAGACACGCTGCACCAACTGGCGATGATCCGCGCCACCGCCGAGCTGTGCCTCTTGTAGGAGCCGGCTTGCCGGCGATGGGATCGCACCCAGACTCCCTGATAAACCGAGCCGCCTGCATCGCCGGCAAGCCAGCTCCTACAAACCGCACTATATTGGTGCGATACGCTGCACCCTTCCCACTTGCGCAACCCATTTTGGTTCGAAACTTCCCGCTCAAGCTGGCAGAACGCCACAGTTTCGCGCCTTAAGCCCCCATTTCAGGGCTTTAACGCTTCTTTTCGGAGCTTTGGTTTGGTTTTTGCATTTTCCTTGTATCAGCGTGTGCCTCAAGCCCGCGCCTTGCTCCAAAAGAGGTCCTAATGACCATCAGCGACGCACTGCACCGCCTGCTACTCGACAACCTGACCACCGCGACCATTCTACTCAATGACGAACTTCGTCTTGAGTACATGAACCCGGCGGCGGAGATGCTGCTGGCCATCAGCGGACAGCGCAGCCATGGGCAATTCATCAGCGAACTGTTCACCGAGTCGGCTGAAGCCTTGAGCTCGTTGCGCCAGGCCGTGGAGCAGGCGCACCCGTTCACCAAGCGCGAAGCGATGCTCACCGCCCTCACCGGCCAGACCCTGACCGTCGACTACGCGGTAACGCCGATCCTGAGCCACGGCGCCACCTTGCTGCTGCTGGAGGTGCATCCCCGGGATCGCCTGCTGCGCATCACCAAGGAAGAAGCGCAACTGTCCAAGCAGGAAACCAGCAAGATGCTGGTGCGCGGCCTGGCCCATGAGATCAAGAACCCGCTGGGCGGGATTCGCGGCGCCGCACAGTTGCTGGCCCGCGAGCTGCCGGACGAGAACCTCAAGGACTACACCAACGTCATCATCGAGGAAGCCGACCGTCTGCGTAACCTGGTAGACCGCATGCTCGGCTCCAACAAACTGCCGTCGCTGGCGATGACCAACGTGCATGAAGTGCTGGAGCGCGTTTGCCAACTGGTAGAGGCCGAAAGCCAAGGCTGCATCACCTTGGTGCGCGACTACGACCCAAGCATTCCCGACGTATTGATCGACCGCGAGCAGATGATCCAGGCGGTGCTCAATATCGTGCGCAACGCCATGCAGGCCATCAGCAGCCAGAACGAACTGCGCCTGGGCCGCATCAGCCTGCGCACCCGCGCGTTGCGCCAGTTCACCATCGGCCACGTGCGCCATCGCCTGGTGACCAAGGTCGAGATCATTGACAACGGCCCGGGTATCCCGGCCGAACTGCAGGAAACCATCTTTTTCCCAATGGTCAGCGGCCGCCCGGACGGTACCGGGCTGGGCCTGGCCATTACCCAGAACATCATCAGCCAGCACCAGGGTTTGATCGAGTGTGAGAGCCATCCCGGCCACACCACGTTCTCGATCTTTCTGCCACTGGAACAAGGAGCCCCATCGACATGAGCCGTAGTGAAACTGTCTGGATCGTCGATGACGACCGTTCTATCCGCTGGGTCCTGGAGAAAGCCTTGCAACAGGAAGGCATGACCACCCAGAGCTTCGACAGCGCCGACGGGGTGATGAGCCGCCTGGCTCGCCAGCAGCCCGACGTGATCATCTCCGACATCCGCATGCCCGGCGCCAGCGGCCTGGACTTGCTGGCGCGGATTCGCGAGCAGCACCCGCGCTTGCCGGTGATCATCATGACCGCGCACTCGGACCTGGACAGCGCTGTCGCGTCCTATCAGGGCGGCGCCTTTGAATACCTGCCGAAACCGTTCGACGTGGACGAAGCGGTGGCCCTGGTAAAACGCGCCAACCAGCACGCCCAGGAACAGCAAAACCAGGAAGCCCCGCCGGCCCTGACCCGCACCCCGGAAATCATCGGCGAAGCCCCGGCGATGCAGGAAGTGTTTCGCGCCATCGGGCGTTTGAGCCACTCGAACATCACCGTGCTGATCAACGGCGAATCGGGGACCGGTAAAGAGCTGGTGGCCCACGCCCTGCACCGTCACAGCCCACGGGCGGCGTCGCCGTTTATCGCGCTGAACATGGCAGCGATTCCGAAGGACTTGATGGAGTCGGAACTGTTCGGCCATGAAAAAGGCGCGTTCACCGGCGCGGCCAACCTGCGCCGGGGCCGTTTTGAACAGGCCGATGGCGGCACGCTGTTCCTTGATGAAATCGGCGACATGCCGGCCGACACCCAGACGCGCCTGCTGCGGGTACTGGCAGACGGCGAGTTTTATCGCGTAGGCGGGCACACGCCGGTCAAGGTCGACGTACGCATCATCGCGGCTACCCACCAGAACCTGGAAACCCTGGTGCATGCCGGGAAATTCCGTGAAGACTTGTTCCACCGCCTGAACGTGATCCGCATCCACATCCCACGGATGTCGGACCGCCGCGAAGACATCCCGACCCTCGCGCGTCACTTCCTCAGCCGCGCCGCCCAGGAGCTGGCCGTCGAGCCGAAGCTGCTGAAAAGCGAGACCGAGGAATACCTGAAGAACCTGCCATGGCCGGGCAACGTGCGTCAGTTGGAGAACACCTGCCGCTGGATCACGGTGATGGCTTCGGGGCGCGAAGTGCACATCAGCGACCTGCCGCCGGAGCTGCTGAGCCTGCCTCAGGATTCGGCACCGGTGACCAACTGGGAGCAGGCGTTGCGCCAGTGGGCTGACCAGGCGTTGGCACGTGGCCAGTCGAACCTGCTGGACAGCGCTGTGCCGGCCTTCGAGCGGATCATGATCGAAACCGCCCTCAAGCATACCGCCGGTCGTCGTCGCGACGCCGCCGTGCTGCTGGGCTGGGGCCGCAATACCCTGACTCGCAAGATCAAGGAGCTGGGGATGAAGGTCGACGGCGGCGATGATGACGAAGGTGATGAGGCCTGATCACTAATCCCTGATCCACTGAAGATCTAATGTGGGAGCCGGGCTTGCCCGCGATGGCGCTGTGTCAGTCACTGGATGTATCGACTGACACAGCGCCATCGCAGGCAAGCCAGCTCCCACATTTGTTTTGTACCAGACTAACGACCGTGCACCGCTTCAATGCACCACGAACCGGCATCGCGCACGGATCCAACGCCTGAAACACATGCCTTGTTAAATAAATATTAAAAGCTGAAAACGCCAAAGCCCCGTATTCCGGGGCTTTGCGCTTTCTGAAGAAATTTTTTGGCACAACTTCACAACTCTGGCACGCGCCCTGCAATAACCCTGTTACTACCCAGTTTCGGGGACCTTGGTACAGGCAGGCCGAGAATCCCCTCTTTACACCCGGGGTGCTTGATGCGGATCGCGTCGCGCCCCACACCCGTTTCGGGAACCTCGGTACAGGCAGGCCGGGGATTCCCTCTTTAACACCGAAGCCTTTGGCTTCACCCCGTTTTGGGAGCCCTGGTACAGGCAGGCCGGGAACTCCCTTCTTTACACCCGGGGCTTATGAGGCAATGCGCCCATAGCCCCAGCCCGTTTTGGGAACCTTGGTACAGGCAGGCCGGGGATTCCCTCTTTTATTCCTCCCGGAGATGGATCTCCAGCCGCCAGCGCCCCTCGACCTTCTCCCCCGACCACTCCCCGCGCAATGGCCGAGCCGCCACCAGGTTCAGCAGCAAGCCGCCATCGGTCTTGCGCACGCGCCAGTTCACATCCTTGTCATTGACCTTCAGTTGCCCGCCCTGAGCCTTGCCCAGCGCGTCGAACAACAGCGCCACGGTGCCGTCGATATGTTCGCCGTGCAGCTTGGGCTCGCTGTTGAACCACACCACCAGGCCATCAGCGGCAGGCTCCACCTGCTGCAGCTCAACCGGGTCGGGCGTGGTCAGCCGGCCGATCATCAGGCCCACCATCAAGCCGACAATCGCCAACGAGCCTAAAACCCGTGGCAGAAGCTTCGGTCGCGGGTCGTCTTCAGGGGTAGAATGCAGCGCATCTTTGCCTTCGGAGCCGTGCATGTTTCACGTCATCCTTTTTCAACCAGAAATTCCGCCGAATACCGGCAACGTTATCAGGCTGTGCGCCAACAGTGGCTGCCACCTGCATTTGATCGAACCGTTGGGCTTCGACATGGACGACAAGCGCCTGCGCCGCGCCGGGCTCGACTACCACGAGTACGCCACCCTGCAGCGCCACGCCGACCTCGCCAGTTGCCTGGAAAGCCTGAACCACCCACGGTTGTTCGCGTTTACCACCAAGGGCTCGCGGCCGTTCCATGATGCCAGCTTTGCCGAAGGCGACGCCTTCCTGTTCGGCCCGGAAAGCCGGGGCCTGCCGGCAGAGGTGCTCGACGCCCTGCCCGACG
>NZ_AHHC01000029.1:0-143654 GCF_000242655.1 Pseudomonas sp. PAMC 25886 | reverse complement strand
AGCCGGCTCCTACAGATCAGGTGATGTCGGCCGGGATCGGTGCGTCCAGGCCCATGGCGTGCAGGCGGGCGTAATAGCCGTTTTGCGCCAGCAGTTCGCCGTGGGTACCACGCTCGACAATCCGGCCATCGTCCATCACCAGGATCAGGTCGGCTTTCTCGATAGTCGACAGGCGGTGGGCGATGACCAGCGTCGTACGGCCTTGCATGACCTTGTCCAGGGCCGCCTGGATATGGCGCTCCGACTCGGTGTCCAGCGCCGAGGTCGCCTCGTCGAGGATCAGCAATGGCGCGTTCTTGAGCAGGGCACGGGCAATTGCCAGGCGCTGGCGCTGGCCGCCGGACAGCAGCACACCGTTTTCGCCGACCTGTGTATCGAAGCCTTTGGGCAGTTGATCGATGAAGTCCTTGGCATAGGCATCGGCCGCCGCCGCCTCGACATCGGCCCGCGGTGCGCCGGCCAGGTCACCGTAGGCGATGTTATTCGTCACGGTGTCGCTGAACAGGGTCACGTGCTGGGTCACCTGGGCGATATGCCGGCGCAGGTTGAGCAGGCGATAGTCTTCGATCTCCACGCCATCGAGCAGAATCTCGCCGCTCTCGTGGTGGTAGAAACGCGGGATCAGGCTGGCCAGGGTGGACTTGCCACTGCCCGAACGCCCTACCAGGGCAACCATCTGCCCGGGTTCTGCGGTGAACGTGATGTCCTTGAGCACATGGCGCTCGGTGCCTGGGTAGGTGAAGTTCAGGTTGCGCACTTCCAGGCGACCGCTGACCTTCTCGCGCTCGATGGTGCCGCGATCGACTTCCACGTCTTCGTCCAACTGCTCGAAAATGCTTTCGGCACCGGCCACGCCTTTCTGGATGGTCGAGCTGACTTCAGACAGCTGGCGAATCGGCTTGGGCAGCAGCCCGGCCAACGTGATGTAGGCCACCATGTCGCCCGCCGACGCATCACCGCGAAGGTACAGCACCAGGAACATCAACACCGCCATGGCGCTGTAGATCACCAGTTGCAGCGCCGGCGTGTAGATCGCGCCGGTGCGGGTCATGCGCAGTTGCTTGTTGGTGTTGCTCAGGCTGGCCTTGAGGAAGCGCTTCTGCTCATACACCTCGCCGCCGAAGCTACGCACCACGCGGTAGCCCTGGATGGTTTCCGAGGCGACGTGGGTCACGTCACCCATGGCGACCTGGATCTTCTTGCTCTGCTTGCGAAATTTCTTGCTCGCGGTGCTGACCATCACGGCAATCAACGGCAGGATGGCGATCATCACCAGGGTCAGCCGCCAGTTCATGAACAGCAGCGAGGCGAACAGGAAGATCACCGTCATGCCTTCGCGAATCACCACCTTGATGGCATCCGTCGCAGCACCGGTGACCATGGTCACGTTGAAGGTGATGCGGGAAATCAGGTGCCCGGAGTTGTGATTGTCGAAGTAGCGGTTCGGCAGGGTCAGCAGGTTGTTGAACAGCTGCACCCGCAGGTCGTGGACCAGGCCCAGGGAAACCTTGGCCAACAGGTAGTTGCCCAGGAACGAGCCAAGGCCCTGCCACGCGGCGATCAGGATGATCAGCAACGGCACGGCCTGCAGCAATTGCAGGTCACGCAGGAAAGGCACCGTGGGGAACAACACCGCTTCGGGGTTGGACAGGCCATCGACAAAGTACTTGAGGATGTAGCCCAGCATCGGCTGGGTCGACGCGAAAATCAGAAAGCCGACAATACTCAACGCGAACAAGCCGGCATAGGGCTTAACGTAGCTGAGCAGGCGGAAGTATATTTTCAAGCTCGAAGGGCTTGCGCTCGGACTGGAGTCGGTCATATCACGCGGCGGTTTTGAAAAAGGAGGCTGACTTTAGCACAGCTTCTCTGTTGTACTTGCACGCGGCACAACCGCGGCCCCGTTGGATCCAACGGGCGACATTATATAGCCACTACTTTAGTATGGTCGGCTTTCTTTATTCTGGAACGGCTTTTCTGTATGCACTCCAAGCGCCTTACATATGGCTCAAATCGCGTTTTCGACTTCCTCTGTTTGTGGATTCTGCCCATAGGCTTGCTGTTGCTACTGAGTTCGCTGTTTTTTGTCACCAATCGAAATGTCCTGCACAGGTTCTACTACCTGCTGTTCGCCGCGCCGACACTGTTGCTGCTGTGCCTGCGCCCGACGGAATTCAAGCAGGTATTGCGCGAGCCCCTGGCGATTGCCTTCCTGGTTTTCTCGGGCTGGGCGCTCACAAGCCTGCTCTGGAGCCCTGAGGCCACGACAGACTCCGACCTGTTCAAGCGGCCACCGAATACCTTCACGTTGTTTGTCGGCTTCGGACTGTTGTTGCATTACCGCAGCGAACTGTTCAAGCCGATCTTCTTCTGTGCCGCGCTGATTGCGCTGATATCGAGCGCCTGCAGCCTGGTGGCTTTTGCTCCCCACCTCTCGGATGGCTCGCGAATGATCGGCGGGCGTGGCGCTCTTGATAATCCGCTGCTGAGCTCTCACGTATTCGGATTCTTCTGCGTGTACTGGCTGTACGTATGCATGACCACCAAGCGTCCCCACGTGCTCTGGTTCAGCGTTCCAGCGCTGGCAATCATGGCCGCCGCGGTGCTGGCCACCGGTTCGAGAACGCCGCTGGTTGCACTGGTCCTCGCCGTGCTCTGGATGAGTTTCATCACTCGCAATCGGCGCTCGGCCCTGCTGATCGCCTGTATGGCGCTGGGAGCTGCGGCGCTGTTGCTGTTCTATCCCGAACTGATCACCAATCGTGGCAGCTCGTTCCGTTTCGAACTCTGGGGCATGTCACTTGAGCGTATCGCCCAGCACCCCTGGATCGGCCACAGCTACGACTCAGAGTTGTACCTGACGCTTGCCGACGGGTATCAACTGCGCGAACCCCACAGCTTTGCTCTGGGTGTGCTGTACTACGTCGGCATCATTGGCTTCATCCCGTGGGCCTTCATGCTCGTTTGGGGTTTGTACAAAAGTTTCAAGGCCCGCGCACAACCGCTGTTCATCCTGGCCTCATCATTGCTGGCCTACGGCATCGGTGCCGGCCTGACCGAAGGCGGCGGGATTCTCTCGCGACCAAAAGAGCACTGGTTTCTGCTATGGATCCCGCTGGCACTGATCGCCGGACTGAGCATCGCCCAGCGTCGCCGCAGCCTGCTGCGCATGCCCGTTCAAAGCCTGAAGCGTCAAGATTTCGAGCAGTTGTGCACCAATGCTCACGTGATTGAAGCCGATGGCCTGGGCCCAAAGGTCCTGCGCCTGGAAGACGGGAGCTTCCTCAAGCTGTTCCGCCCACGTCGCTGGTATACCTCAGGCAGCTTCAACCCCTATTCGGAGCGTTTCGCCAGCAACAGCGAGCAACTGCGAGCCTTGGGCGTTCCATCGCCAATCATCCTCAATCTCTACCAGTTACAGGATGCCAGCAGCGCCGTACGCTATCAGCCACTGCCCGGCCTGACCCTGCGCCAAGCGCTGCAAAGCCTGGACAGTAGCCTGCGGGAATCGCTGATTGAGCGGTTCGGCGGGTTCATGGCCCAGCTTCACGAGCGCGGGATCTACTTCCGCTCCCTGCACCTGGGCAACGTACTGTTGATGGATGACGGCGAGTTCGGCCTGATCGACGTGGCCGACATGCGAATCTACCCGTCAGCCCTGCGTAACGCCCTGCGCCAGCGCAACCTGCGGCACATGCAACGTTATCCACAAGACCGTAATTGGCTGTTCGAAACCCATTTCGAGCAATTGGCCAAGGGCTATGCCTCGGCGGCCTCGCCAAGCGCCACGGCGAAGATCCGTGAGCAGGTGCTGAAGCTCAATCGTCCGGTCGCGCAGGTAGCGAACCCGGCCAAGTGATGATTTGAATCGCCGGGGTTCCAGGCCCCGGGCCATTGCGGTGAACGCAATGGCCCGGCCAAAGCCCTATGAATTGCGCTGCGGTGCCAGGTACAACCGCACCAACCCACGCAAGGTCTTGCGACCCCAGAACTTCAACGGAATCTGCTTGAGGATCTCCCGCGCCAATGGGCGGTCGCGGTCAGCCGTCTTGAGGAACATCGAGCTCAGGAAGTTGTAGCGAACCTGATCATAGGCAGGGTGATCGCTGAACAGCCCGTAGGTCTTGAGGATGTTCTGGATCATGTAGCGATGATTCTTGTAGGTGTTGGTCGCATGCTGGCGATAGCGCGCCATCACCACGTTCAACACGTCGATGGTGTAGCCGGCGTGGGTGATCTTCAATTCGATCAGCAAGTCTTCCAGCGGAATCAGCGGATCGAAACCGCCGACCTCTTCCAGCGCCTGCTGGCGGATCATAAGGGTCGGTGCCGGGGGAAAGGGCTTGCGATCCATGAACAGGTCATCGAAATCCAGGCTGCGAAACGGCAGATCGCGGCGCTGCTTCTTCTCCGGGTACGGCTTGCCGTCACCGTCAATCAACTCGATATTGCCGGCACAGATGCCCACCTTCGGCTTGCCTTCCATGTAGGCAACCTGGGTGGCAATGCGCTCGGGCAGCATGATGTCATCGGAGCCGAATGGCGCGATCAGGCTGCCTTTGGCGCGGGCGATGGCGCCGTTCAGGGTATTGGTCAGGCCCTGGTTCTGCTGGACCTGGAAATCAAACCCGTGCTCGGCCTGCAAGCGCTGGATGCGCTCCACGCTGTCATCCTTGGAGCCATCGTCCACCACCAGCAACTCAATGTTGGGGTAGGTCTGGCCGAGCACACTGAGGATGCTCTGCTCGATGTACGGGCCGTGGTTGTAAGACGCAATGATCACTGTGACCAGGGGTTGCTGCAGACTCATGCTCTACCTACTTCACGCAGACCGGTTTCGATCAGGTTCAAATACTTGTGCCGGAACTCGTCCAGGGTGTGGTTTTCTTCCAGGTAGCGGAACACTTGTTCGCCCTTGGCGCGCAGCTCTTCGTCGCTCAGCGCCAGGTAAGTGTCCAGCGCCGCCGCCAGTTGCTCGACATTGCCCGGGTCATGGGACAGGCCGCCCGCCCCCTGCACCAACGGCAACATCGCCGGGCCGTTGGAGGCGATGACCGGCAGATGCCCGCTCATGCCTTCCAGCAACGCCAGGCCCAGGCCTTCGAACAGCGACGGCATAGTCCAGATATCGAAACCGCGCACGTACTTCATGCCATCTTCACGGAAGCCCAGCAGGTGCGCACGGCCGGTCAGCCCCAGGCGCTCGATGTCGGCAAGCAGGTCTGCTTCGGCGCGGCCAGAGCCGATAATGCCCACCTGGGCCTCAGGGTATTTGTCCTTGAGGGTCGCGAAGGCTTGCAGCAAATGGGTATGGCCCTTGATTGGCACCAGTCGGCCCAGGGCGCCAATCATCCGTGCATCCAGCGGCAAGCCCAGAGCCTTGCGTGCTTCATCGCGAGGCAATTGCAAGGCTTCAGCCTGGGGAATGTCGATAGCGTTGGTGACATACGTGGTGTTTTCACGGGTGAACCCACAGTTTAGGTCCACCAGGTAATCCTTGACCGCCTCTGATACGCCGACGAACCGCCACGCCGGGCTGACCCACTTCTGTGTCTGGCGGCGGCGGTAGCCACGGGCGTACTCGCCAAAACCGTGGGAGATGCCAATGCACAGGGGGATCTTCAGCCAACGGTTGAGGGACAGCATCATGTTGACCGACTTGAAGCGGTTACAGATGACCACATCGAATTTCTGCTCGCGGCAATACTTGTAGATCTGCCACATGGCGCCGAAACGAATGCCCTTGAGGGATTTTTCCGGCAGCTCGAAATAATGGGAGTGTTCAGCCACGCTCAGGGGCTGGCCGGGCAGCGGACGGCCGCTGAGGAACCCGGATGTGACCTCGAAACGTTCAGCCGGCAAGGCCTTGACGATCTGCTCGCCGAGGTCGGCAAAGTCATGGGTCTTGACGTTGTAGTCCGGCTGTAACTGCAAAACCTTGAAACGAGGCTTCATAACTCTCCATGCTGCAATCTGGCTGCGGGCACGCAGCCCGGTGAAAAAGGGGCGGCAGGCACTGCAAGCCTGCCTTCAATAAGGTCTCAATCCTGCTTCAACACCCAGAGCAACTCATGACGGCGCACCGCTTTGCGGAAG
The DNA here is from genome assembly GCF_000242655.1 of Pseudomonas sp. PAMC 25886. Classification (NCBI taxonomy): domain Bacteria; kingdom Pseudomonadati; phylum Pseudomonadota; class Gammaproteobacteria; order Pseudomonadales; family Pseudomonadaceae; genus Pseudomonas; species Pseudomonas sp. PAMC 25886. The sequence goes on along the minus strand of NZ_AHHC01000029.1, from coordinate 137,558 downwards.
AATTCATTCTCTCCGTAAGGCGATGGACTGCGGCCCGCCAGTAATTGCTGCAACCACCTGCGCACGCGACGCTTGAACGGCGCCCGCGGCTGCAAGTCGTGCATCATGCCAAGGGCCATGGCCTTGTCCTGCTGCTGGCTCAGCGTCAGCGGCAAGCTGCACGGCACCAGCTCAACCGTGGTATCAAAACGCGGCGGCAACGCCACGCCAGCGCCCGAGTCGCCCATGGGCCAGCGGTCGTTATCATGCAGGTGATTGGCGTAACCGAGCAATGTACCCGGCTGCCACTCCAGGCCTTGCAGGGCTTCGAGAATCGCGGCGTGCGCACAGATATGATCCGGGTGCGGATCCAGCAGCGGCGTCGGCAACACGATCACCTGGGGGCGCGCCTTGAGCAGCAAGGCCCGCAGGTCGGCAATCAGGTTGTGCCAGGTCGGCGCGCCGTCTACATCCCCGGGCAAGGCCAAGGTATTGAACTGGCGAAACAGCCGCGTATCGTCCAAACCGGCTTCCCGGGAGGCCAGGGGCTGGTCCGGCGCGGCCTGCATGGCCGGTAGCTGCATGCAGAAGTAACCCAACTGCACGCACTGCGCCTCGGGAACGCCCGCCCAGCGGGGCACGGTAACGCTGTCCCAGGCACGCAGGCGGCCTTTGAGCCGTGCGGCATCCGCCTTGGGCATGCCCATTTGTTGATAGTGATCGGCTTCGATTTCGCCCGCCGTGAGGGTGACGATCCAGCTCTCATCGGCCTGGCTGTAAAGGCTGAAGGCGGCCAATTCGGCATCGTCGGCATGAGGGGCGATCACCATCACCCGTTGGCGACGGTAATCCGGCTGGCGGAACCGCCACAGCGTCGGCTGCCCCTTGATCCGGCAGAAGCGCCCGCGCAAACGCAGCTTGCCGGCGGCCAGTGCTTCGCCCGCGCCGGTCAGGTTGAGGTAACGCCGACCCGCGACGCCACGCTCGAAGACTTGCCGGTCCGGCGTCTCAAGGCCCAGCACATCTATTGCGGGGTCGAGAAAACGTCCGAGCCAGGCGCTTTTGAGCTCAATACCGACGATCAGGGTTTCATCGCCCACCAAGGGCGTGTCCAACACCAGCCGCCCCGCCTCAAGACGCAGCCCCGCGCACTCGCTCCCCTCGGGAAACGCGTACTCATAGTCGTCTTTAGGCGAGTAGAACAGGTGATCGGCAAACCAGGCTTCATGGGCGGCCCACAGCACCACGGCCAGCACCGGCGGTAACCACCAGGCCACCAGCACACCGACCGCCACCAGCAGCAACAGGCCAACCAACAGCGCGATGCGCTTGTTGCGTCGATGCTGCTTGAGGAGTTGCTGCTTGCGGCTCATACGCTAAACACCGGCACCGGGTTGCACCAGCGCTCCTTGTATTCACGATCGGAACGCCCAAAGGAGAAACGCAGCGGCTTGTCACTCGCCCGCGCCTGTTCCCAGGCACTTTGGGTGTTGAGGAAACTCAGCACGCTACCGGGGCTGAACGCCTTGGTTTCAGGGTCGACACCCCCGTTGACGTACTCGGCACTGACCCACGCCGGCGCCTGCACCTGATACACCAGTTGCACGGCAATCGCGGCGTCATTGAGAAACAGCACCGAGCCGAACAGAAATTCCTTGAGCAACTCCAGCACTTCGGCCAGACGCTCGGCACCCGCTGCAGGGAAACCCCAGCGTCGCTGGAACAGGTCGCAGTAAATCGCCGCCAACTCACTGCTGGAAAACTCGCTGACCGCCCGCACCACGCCGCCCGCCTCTTCCAGCAAGCGCAATTCACGACGCTGGTTGTAGCGAAACTTCTTCGACAGTTCTTCCGGTGTGCGCGCCATGGCCAACTGCTCGGCCTGGGGCTTGAGGGTGCTCACGCGCCCTTCATTCAGCGCCGACAGATAACGCGCGCGATGGCGCAACGGCAACTGCGCATCGGCGGCAATCGGCAGGATGATCTCGGCGTTACCCAGATCGAACAGGCCTTTTTTGCCTTTGCGCTTGAGCACGTCCTTGGACAAGGCCAGGTCGCGCCCCCAGGTGGCAATCGCGCCTTTCAGCTCGCCATCCTGCTCCCAGCCCAGGTAACGCACGGGAATCTGTGCCAGGTGCGCCAGCCGCTCGATAATCTGCGGATGAGTCGCCACGCTGCCGCCAAAACGCTGCCAGGCCTGGGCGTAAACCTCGGCCTCGACAGGCGTCCAGCCACGTTCACGCCAGCCCTGGAAGCGGTTCAGCATTTAAACCACAGCGTCATAAGGGTCTACGCCGTCCTTGACCACCAGGATGTCTTCCATGATCAGGTACTGCAGGTCGGAGCCAAAGAACATGTTCAGCGCGTCGGTGGGCGAGCAGATCATCGCTTCGCCACGACGGTTGAGCGAAGTGTTCAGCGACACGCCGTTGCCGGTCAGTACTTCCAGCTCTTTCATCATGTCGTAGTAGCGCGGGTTGTACTCGCGCTTGAGCACCTGGGCGCGGGAGGTGCCATCTTCATGGACCACTTCCGGCACGCGGGTTTTCCACTCTTCCGACACTTCAAAGGTGAAGGTCATGAACGGCGCCGGGTGATCGACCTTGATCATCTGTGGCGCGACGGTGTCGAGCATCGACGGGCAGAAAGGCCTCCAGCGCTCGCGGAACTTGATCTGGTGGTTGATCCGGTCAGCCACGCCGGTCGCGCTCGGGCAACCGATGATCGAACGCCCGCCCAAGGCGCGCGGGCCAAACTCCATGCGGCCCTGGAACCAGGCCACCGGGTTGCCGTCGACCATGATCCTGGCGATGCGCTTGGGCATGTTTTCGATCTTGCGCCAGACCGGCTTGCTCTCGTGCTTGGCGCACGCGGCAATCACGTCTTCGTTGCTGTAGGACGGGCCGAGATAGACGTGTTCCATCTTCTCTACCGGTACGCCACGGGCGTGGGACACGTAGGCTGCCGCACCCACCGCGGTGCCGGCATCGCCGGACGCCGGCTGCACGAACAGCTCCTTGACGTCGTCACGGGCGATGATCTTCTGGTTCAGCTTGACGTTCAGCGCACAGCCGCCAGCGAAGGCCAGCTTGCCGGTGTCTTTGAGGATGTCGCCCAGGTAATGGTCGATCATCTGCAACGCCAGCTTCTCGAACAGTGCCTGCATGCTGGCCGCGTAGTGGATGTACGGCTCGTCGGCGATGTCACCTTCGCGCTTTGGCCCCAGCCACTCGATCAGTTTTGGCGAGAAGTAAAAACCCTTGCCCTTCTCTTTGTAGCGGCGCAGGCCGATGACGTTGGCGTAGTCGGTGTTGATCACCAGCTCGCCGTTTTCAAAGGAGGCCAGACGCGAGAAATCGTACTTGCTGGCATCGCCATACGGCGCCATGCCCATGACCTTGAACTCACCGTCGAGCATCTCGAAGCCGAGGAACTCGGTGATCGCGCCATACAGGCCGCCCAGGGAGTCCGGATCGTAGAATTCCTTGATCTTGTGGATCTTGCCGTTTTCGCCGTAGCCGAAGAAGGTCGTGGCGTACTCGCCCTTGCCGTCGATCCCGAGGATCGCGGTCTTCTCCTGGAAGCCCGAGCAGTGATAGGCGCTGGAGGCGTGGGCCAGGTGGTGTTCAACCGGTTCGATCTTGATTTTTTTCGGATCGAAGCCCAGTTGCTCCAGGCACCAGACGATCTTGTTGCGATAGCGCTTGTAGCGACGGTTGCCCATCAGGATCGCGTCGAGGGCGCGGTCCGGGGCGTACCAGTAACGCTTGGCATAGTGCCAGCGGGCCTCGCCGAACAGGCTGATGGGGGCGAATGGAATCGCGACCACGTCAACGTCGGAAGGCTTGATACCGGCCTGTTCCAGGCAGAACTTTGCCGATTCGTAGGGCATGCGGTTCTTTGCATGTTTGTCGCGTACGAAACGCTCTTCTTCGGCGGCCGCGATCAGCTTGCCGTCGATATACAAGGCTGCGGAAGGATCATGGCTAAGGGCGCCGGACAGGCCAAGAATCGTCAATGCCACAGGGGTCTAGCCTCTTTTAGTCTGCATGCAGGCGCGTCACGCCTGAAAAAAGTGTGCTCCCCGCCTGGGCGAGAAACAGCTAAAGGGCGGGATTATAGCGTAAACACGTCCCGTGATGATCTAGGGATTGTGGCGACCGGTTGTCACTGCGGGCCTAGCGGAAAATCTCGATGCTGCCGTCCCTGTTCTGGCGGTAGACCGTGTAGGGCAGCACGAGGGTGTCGAGCAAGCCGGAGGCCACGAGCTCGGCGGCGAAGATCGGCAGGGAGCCGGAGGCATCACGCGTGTGCTCTTTGGTGGTGTCGGGTGCGCCGTTCAATGTGCAAAAACCGTAGATCACCCCGCTGTAGATACGCGGCACGTTTTCACAATAACTGCGCGATTCCTTGAGGTTCTGGCTGGCGACGGCGTCTGGGCGAAACACCGTGTTGATGGTGCCGCAACCGGTGGTGGATACCAGTACAGCGGCGAGAAGGACTCTGGTTGCAAGACTCACGGACAACTCCATTTGGCATAAGTGTGGGCATTCATCCCTGCCCCATACAATCTTGCTGGATCCGTTTATGAACCAGGGCGCCAATAGATACTGATGTTGCCATCGGTACCTTGCTTGTAGACCGTATAGGGCAGGACCACTGTATCAACAATGCCCGAGACCGTTATATCCAATAGAACGAATGGCATCAGCACGCCAGTGAGGTCCGGCGCGGCGTGCAGCAGGCAGAAATCAAAGGCAACACCGCTGTAGACACGGGGAATCGACTGACAGTAGGTTTTTTGCTTCCTGAGTTCACGTGCCGCCGCCGCATCTTCGCGCAACAGCGTATTGGCCGTTCCGCAGCCGCTCAACACAAGGATTCCAATGCTTAGCGCGGCAGTCATTTTTAGCGTCATGGCGAGCCCTCTGAATGGCCGGCAACGCTAACATCGGCCCTATTGGCAACCCAGACCCCACTCACCGCCGCGCCATGTAAGAAGATTCCGAAATGGCAAAAGCTGGCTGAATCGTTAAACTCGCGCACTTTTGTGCGCCATGGATGCTGGTTTACTCATGAAAGTTGTTGTACCCACTCGATTTGCGATGCTGCTTCCCGGACTGCTTGGCCTGTACAGCAGCGCCCAGGCCGATGAAGCGCCACTGGTCCTGGACCCCAGCGTGGTCACCGGCTCGCGCAGCGCCAGCCCGTCGTTTGACCTGCCCTATTCAGTGGACAGCATCAGCCGTGAGCAGATCAGCGACGGCCAACTGGGCATCAACGCCTCGGAAGCCCTGTCTCGCGTGCCCGGCCTGGTGGTGCAAAATCGTCAGAACTATGCCCAGGACTTGCAGATTTCTTCCCGCGGCTTCGGTGCCCGCTCAGCGTTTGGCGTACGCGGCATCAAACTGATCGCTGACGGCATCCCCGCCAGCACCCCGGATGGCCAGGGCCAGGCCGCCACGTTCAACCTCGACACCGCCGAGCGCATTGAAGTCCTGCGCGGCCCGGCCGCCACGCTTTACGGCAGCAACGCAGGCGGTGTGATCCAGATGTTTTCCCGCAACGGCGAAGGCCCGCCGCGCATCGGCGCCGAAACCCTGGTGGGCAGCGACGGCCTGAGCAAGAACCACCTGACCGCTGAAGGCGCAGCAGACGGCGCAGGCTTCGTGCTCGATGCTTCGCGCATGGACACCGACGGCTACCGCGATCACAGCAGCGCCCGCCGCGACCAGACCTTCGCCAAGCTGAATTTCGAGCCGGATGACGACAGCAAACTGGCGCTGATCTACAGCAGCCTCGAGCAGAACGGAACACAGGATCCGCTGGGGCAGACCTGGGACGCGTACAAAGCCGACCCACGCTCAGTGAGCAGCGCTGCGGAGTTGTACAACACCCGCAAAAGCATCGACCACCAGCAAGTGGGGATGAACTACGAGCGGTATTTTGGCGATGCAACCTTGCAGGTGAATGCCTACACCGGACGCCGCAGCGTGATTCAGTACCTGTCGATTCCCAAAGGCACACCCGCAAACGAACGCGGCGGCGGCGTGGTGCAGTTCGACCGCAAGTTCTACGGTGGCTCCGTGCGCTGGATGCAGCCGATCGACAGCGTGCCGGGTGAACTGATGATCATCACCGGCGTGGATTTCGACCAGAGCGAAGACAGCCGCCACGGCTATCAGAATTACAGCGGCAACACCCTGGGCGTAAAAGGCCAGCTACGCCGGGATGAAATCGATACGGCCCGCAGCCTCGATCCGTACATCCAGGCCAACTGGGCCATCGACCGCTGGACCCTGCAAGCCGGGGTGCGCCACAGCACCATGGAACTGGACGTCGACGACCAGTTCCTGAGCAACGGCGACTCCAGCGGCAACAAGACTTACCAGAAGAACACCCCGTCCGTGAGCGTGATGTACGCCTTCACGCCCGAGCTGCACGGCTATGTCAGCGCCGGCAAGGGTTTCGAAACCCCCACCCAGGCGGAACTGGCGTATGCGCCGGGCAATATCGAAGGGTTCAACTTCGGCCTGAAGCCCTCCGAGAGCACGCAATATGAAGTGGGCCTGAAAGCACAGCTGAATGACACACGGGTCAACGCCGCCGTCTTCCAGATCACCACCGAGGATGAGTTGGTGGTGGACCAGTCCATCGGCGGCCGTACCAGCTACCAGAACGCCGGCCGCACCCTGCGCCGGGGCTTCGAGTTGGGCATCGAAAGCCAGCTCAGCGAGCAGTGGAGCACCAACATCGCCTACACCCGGCTGCAAGCCACCTACGACAGCGACTTCGTCGGCGGCGGCAAACCCGTGGACAAAGGCAACTACCTCCCCGGGGTGCCGCAAACCACGCTATTCGCCGAACTGAACTGGAAACCCCGGGACTGGGTCAGCACCGCCCTGGAAGGCATGTACCGCAGCAAGGTCTACGTCGAAGACACCAACCAGCAACACGCGGCGCCGGGCTACAGCGTATTCAACTGGCGCGCGCGCTTTGAGCAGAAGGTGGAACACTGGACGTTTCACCAAACCCTGCGCCTGGATAACCTGCTGGATCGCCAATACGTAGGGTCGGTGATTGTCGGGGACGGCAACGGCCGCTATTACGAAGCAGCGCCAGGACGCTCGTGGTACGCAGGCGCCGGTACCGAGTACACCTTTTAGCAACTGACACCGGACCTGTGGCGAGGGAGCTTGCTCCCGTTGGGCCGCGCAGCGGCCCTAAACCCCTAACCCACTTCTTTCGGCAACCGCTGATCAATCACCCGATACAACGCACTGCTCTCAGGCCAGTTGCGCATAAACCGCGCCCGATCCCTGGCATAGGCCGGAGCAAAGCTGCTCAAGGAGCCATGCTGACACATCGAATCCAGATCGATCAGCGCCCAGCGATCCTCGTGCCAGAACAGGTTATGGCCCTTGAAGTCCCCATGACTGATGCGCTCGCGGATCAGCTCTGCGAACAGGTAATCAAGGGCAACCAACTCAGCCTCAGGCGCCTCGCCACTATCAACATACGGCGCAAACCGCTCAATGATGTCTGGTCCGGGCAGATACTCGGTCACCAGGTAAGCCCGGCTGCGCAGCCACAGGAAACGCTTTTCCAGCAACGCCAGCGGCTTGGGCGTGGCGATACCGAGGAACGCCAGGCGATTGCCCTCGCGCCACGAATGCCAGGCCCGGCTCGGGCGCCAGAAGCGCTTGAGCCAATGGGCAAAACCCTTGATGTTGTAGCGTTTGATCACCAACGGCCGACCGGCCACCTCGACCTTGGCGACACTGGCCGCACCGCCGGTTTTATACAGGTGGCCCTGGTCAAGCAGCGCATCGGCCTGCTCCAGCACCGGCAGCATCGCCGCCTCTTCCTCACGCCGAATCGCGCGCAGGGCAAACGGCCCGCGCATCACGCTGAACAGCGTGCACTCACGGCCCACCTTGCCCAGGAAATCCTTCAAGCGCCAGACGCTGACCTTGCGCACCTGCTTCTGCAACGCTTCCAGCGGCAACGCGTGTTCGCCATTGCTCAGCAGGTAGTGCACCAGCAACTCTTCGGTAAACGGCTCGAGGTTTTTCGGCAATTGCGCGAAAAACACCCCGAGGTTTTCCAGCACCCGGCTGCGGGACAGCGGCTTGCCCGCCTCTTCGACGCGGATCCCGGCACCGTCGATCAAATACAGTTTGCCGTCCTGGCGCAGCAGGTTGTCCAGGTGCAGGTCTTCCTGCCACAGGCCCTTGGCGTGCATTTGTGCAATCGCGCCCAACGCCTCGGCCAGCACTGCCTGTTGCTCGTCGGCCAATGGCGGCAAACTTTCAACGGCGTGCCAGGCATCAGCCAGGCTGTCGGCGCCTTCCAGAAACTCAAACAGCAGCCAACCGCCCTCGCCCTCTTGCAGGCCATCGGCCAACAACAGCGGCGTGGTCAGGCCTCGTTCGGCCAGCAGCCGCACACCCTTGAGTTCGCGCTGAAAATGCCGCGCCGCCTTGCTGCCCACCAGCAGCTTGGCCAGCACCGGGCGCCCACGCCACACCGCTGCGCCGACATAGCGCTGGCCCGGCAATACCCGCAACAGGCTGAGCAGTTGCAACTGGCCAGGACCGGCAGCATCAGCCAGTTCGATGCTTAGAGGCAGACTGGGCGCGCGGCCGGCACTTTTCAGTTCGGACAAACGCATCAGCGGTTCTCCTTGTGACTGCGCCGGGCCGCCAGCCGTTGGTGCCACGTTGCGACCAACGCACTGTCCTCAGGCTGATCCAGATACGCCGCCAATAGCTGGCGAACCTGATCGTCGGACCACTGCGGCGCACGGCGCAACAGTGGCTCCAGGTCCTTGACCCGGTCACGCCAGCCGAACAACAACGGGCGGGTTTTCTCCAGGTCGATCAACTGCGCCGCATAACCGTCGCCGGCGGCCTGCAGGAAAATATGCTTGGGATAAAAACAGCCATGTACCTGGCCCACGCTGTGCAGCCGGCGCGCCAACTGACCGCAGGCCAACAGGATCGCGCGCTGTTGCGCGCCGCTCAATTCAGCCCATTGCTCCAGCAATGAATCCAGGTCATTCCAGCCATCCAGCGCCCGGGTCAGCAACATCGCCCGATGTTCGCCCGCCACTTTGCGCTCACCGAAAAACGCCGCCTGCAACGCCGGAATACCCAGCTTTTGATAGCGGCTGATATTACGAAACTCACGGGCAAAACTCGGCTCGCCAAACGGCCGGTGCAAGGTGCGCGTCAAGTAGTTGCTCTGGCGCTTGAGGTAATAACCCTGGCCTTCGAGTTCGAGGCGAAACACGCTGCTCCAACCGCCGCGGCTGGTATTGGGCTCGTCCACGGCATCCAGTTGCTTGGCCCACAGCGCGTCAAAAGTGCCGAGGCCGTTGCGCTCAAGCAATGCTCGGTCTTCGGCCGCCAGGAAATCGCTCATTCTCGCCCCTCGAAAAACTTCACCACGTGGCGAATTCGCTGTTTATCCGACGCACTCAAGTGCTTGCGCTGACGGTATTGCATGTAGAAGCGCAGGCGCTGGGTGGCCGACAAGTGATACTTGGCGACCTTGTCCAGGCAAGCCAGGTCCTTGGTGATGCGGTATTTGAGCCAGAACCCGCGCCAGAAATCGCCGTTGGGGCAATCGATCAGGTACAGGGTTTGCTGGTCGTCGACCAACAGGTTGCGCCACTTCAAATCGTTGTGGGTAAACCGGTTGTCATGCATGGTCCGCGTGTATTCAGCGAGCTGGCGACTGATGTTATTGACCCACACCGGGTCAGACAGTCGCGGGTCTTTGCGCTCGGCCAATGCCGACAGGTCTTCGGTCTTCGGCAGTTCGCGGGTGATCATCGCGCCACGGTGATAAGCCAGGCCTTTACGCTCCAGGCCCCAGGCAATCACGTCGGCGGTAGGAATGCCCCACTTGGCGAAACGCTTGAGGTTCTGCCATTCGGACTTGACCCGTGGCTTGCCCAGGTAGCGGCGCAAACCCTTGCCCGCGCCGACGTAGCGCTTGACGTAATAGTTGACCCCGCCGCGCTCCACGCGAATCACTTCGGACAACGGATCGCGGGTCAGGCGCTCCCCTTGCAAGGCGAACACCGCCTCCAGGCTACCAAAGTCATCCGCCAGGGCGGCGTAAGCAGGTTCCAGGTTCCAACCCGCCATCAGAGCGCATCCCCGTATCGTTGCTTGCGTGCGTAAAGCTTGGCGGCCATGCGTTCCAGCGCCGCCAGCAGCGCGCTTTGCTCGCTCAGGATCTGGCGCAAAGGCTGCTGGAAGTAGGCCTTGAGAAACCGCAATTTGTCGCGCCGGGTCAAACCAATCTCCAGGGCGGAGTAATAAAGCCCCGCCAGGTCCTTGTCACGCCAGCGCCGTGGAATCTTCGAACGCACCTGGGCACGGTGCAGGTCGATCACCGAGAGCTTGATGTTGTGCACGGTAACCGGTTGGTCGGTGTGCAACAGGAAGTGGCACAGGTAGCAATCACGATGGTTCACGCCCCCCCGGTGCATCGTGCCCAGCGTGCGCGCAAGCTCAACGGTCAAGGCATGACGAATCGCCGGCACAGGCGGCTGCTTGACCCAGTCCATGGTCAGGTCTTCAAGGCTGACGATAGGCGCCAGCTCTTCAGTGACGATGAACGAGTGCTGATCGGCCGGGTTGCTGCCCTTTTCACCAAAGGCCACGCCGGTCATGGTGGGCACGCCGAGTTCCTGCAGACGCTGGATCGCGTCCCACTCCTGGCCTGCGCCCAAGACAGGCAACTTGGCCGTGATCAGGTTCTTGAGGATTTCACCCCAGCCAATTCCCCGGTGGATCTTTACAAAATAATGGCGGCCTTCCACTTCCGTACGCAGGGTACGGCGCGCGGCCAGCTCACGAAACACCTGGCCGTCCAGCTTCTCGACTTCGGCGAACGCATCGCATCCGGCCCACAGGGTCTTGAACGGTTCGGCAAGAATCAACTTCATCGGTTTGGCTCCGCCAGAATCAGGTCCGCAGCGTACTGCGGCATGCTATAGAGGTCGGCCGTCTCAGCGAAGGCCAGACCATTGCGGCTCCAGGCCGCGCGCGCTTCTTGGTCGTCGAGCATATCCACCAGGTACTGATTGAGCTGGGCCTGCTCGAACGGCTCGTCCAACACCCGGCCACTTTGGGCCTCGTCGATGTAAAACGCGTAGCCGCACACCTTGCTCACCAGCACCGGAAGGCCGGCGACTACCGCTTCGATCAGCACATTGCCGGCCGCCTCGTTGTAGGCCGGGTGAATCAACAAGTCGGCCCCCAGCAGGAAACGCGGGATATCGCTGCGGCCCTGGAAGAACTGCACCTGATCGCCCAGGCCCAGCGCGGCACTCTGCAACTGGAATACTTTGGGGTCGTCCTGGCCGATTACAAATAGCCGGGTACGCTTCTTCAAGTTCGATGGCAGTGCGGCAACGGCCTTCAAGCTGCGATCAACGCCCTTGGTCTTGAAGCCCGAGCCGATCTGCACCAGCAGCAAATCATCGTCCGCCAGGCCGAATTCGCGACGAAATTCGGCACGGATCTCGGCAGCGTTGGGCGGCGCGCGGCGGTCGCGGGCAATGCCCGGCGGCAGCAGATGAAAGCGCTCAGGCTCGGTGCCGTAATACCGGGTGAACAACGGCTGCTGTTGCCGGGAGATCGTCAGGATCTTGGTCTTGGTGCCCTTGTCGAACACCGCGCGCTCGTACTCGGCAAAGTGCCGGTAACGACCGAACCAGCGGTACATCGGGTTGCGCAGGTTTTGTGCCTTGTCTTCGAACACACCGTCGGCGGCAAAGTACACATCCAGCCCCGGCATCTTGTTGAAGCCCACCACACGGTCAACCGGGCGCTTGGCCAGGTCGGCCTGGATCCAGGCGTAGAGTTTTTCGTTGCGCCGATGATTGAACAGCGCCTTGACCGGCGCCACCAACACTTCAAAGCCCGGTGGAACATCGCCTTCCCAGATCAGCGTGTAGACGCGAATTTGATGGCCGCGCTGCTGGCACTCCAGGGCAATACGCATGAAGTCGCGCTGCAGGCCACCAAAGGGGAAATATTTGTAGAGGACAAAAGCCAGTTGCATCAGTGTTCCTCAGCCAATAACAACGTGCTTAATCGCGTTGCGACACGCTCAGGGTTCAGGCGAGTGAAGCACAGTGGCCACTCGCGCTTGATATCAAACCGGCGCTGGTCTTCGGCGGTCGGTTGATAGGTGCATTTCTTCTGCAGGCACGGCGCACACGGGAAGTCGCTGGCCAGGTGGATCTGCGCCTTGCCGTAGGCGCCGGTCAGGCCGGGATTGGTCGGGCCGAACAGGGAAATCGTCGGCACATCCAGCGCGGCGGCGAGGTGGCCGAGGCCGGTGTCTACCGCGACACACGCCTTGGCACCTGCCAGCACACGGGCCACGCCCGCCAGGTTCAGCCTGGGCAGCACTTCGGCGTTTTTCAGGCCTTTGGCCAACCGTTCGGCACGGGCTTTTTCGACGGCATTGCCCCACGGCAATTTCACGTCCACGCCAAAACGGTCCATGCGCTCGGCCAGATCGCGCCAGTAGGCTTCCGGCCAGTGCTTGGTGTCCCACGTGGTGCCGTGCAGCAGCAGTACAAACGGTTTTTTCGGCGGCAGGCCCAGCAGTTTTTCGACGCTGAGGCCGTAGTCGCCCAGGCCTTTTGGCAGGTCATAACCGAGGGCCACGGCAAACAGTTGGCGCAAGCGCTCCACCGCATGCTGCCCACGGGCCACGGCCAATCGCCGGGAATAGAAATGCGCCGCCAACGGTTCACGCGCCGACTGCTTGTCGAAGCCGGCCACCGGAGCACGCACGTAGCGGGTCAGCCAGGCACTTTTCAGCAAGCCCTGGGCGTCGATCACCAAGTCATATTTGGTCGACTGTACACTCTTTTTGAAGCGCCGCCATTCGCCACTCTTGAAGGTCTGCCAGAGGTTCTTGCGCCAGCGGCGGATCGCCACCGGAATCACCTTGTCCACCGCCGGGTGCCAGGTGGGAATCTCGGCAAAGCCTTCTTCCACCACCCAGTCAAACCGGATGCCGGGGATCGCTCGCGCCGCGTCGGTCAACGCCGGCAAGGCATGAATTACATCGCCCAGGGATGAGGTCTTGATTACCAGAACCCGCAACTTAACGGACCTCGACCACGGAGCCCTGCAACCGCTGCAAGGCGTCGCTGACGGGTTGCGGCAGCAACTGGCGCAGGCAGTTGTAGTGGCCGAAACGGCAGGTGCGATCGAAACACGGGCTGCAATCCAGGCCCAGGCGCACCACTTCGACCTGGTCGGCCAACGGCGGGGTAAACCCTGGCGACGTCGAGCCGTACACCGCCACCAGCGGGCGATTCAGCGCGGCCGCCACGTGCATCAGGCCGGAGTCGTTGGACACCACCGAGTCAGCGCAGGACAGCAGGTCGATGGCCTCGGCCAGGGACGTGTCGCCACTGAGGTTGACCGCCTCTTCACGCAGGCCCGGGATCAGGCGCTGGCGAATATCCTCGCCCACCGAATGATCGTTTTTCGAGCCAAACAACCAGACTTGCCAGCCTTCGCGAATCTTCATCTCCGCGACTTTGGCGTAATGCTCCGACGGCCAGCGCTTGGACTCGCCAAACTCGGCACCAGGGCACAGCGCCAGCACCGGACGGTCCAGCTCCAGGCCGAACTTGGCCAGGGCGGCGTCGCGGGTAACCGGGTCGATTTGCAGGCTCGGGCGCGGATAAGGCGTAGGCAGTTCGGCACCCGGCGCGTAGGCCAGGGCCATGAAGCGCTCGATCATCAGCGGGTAGCGGGCCTTGTCGAGCTTGCGCACGTCATTGAGCAGGCCATAGCGAAACTCGCCACGCCAGCCGGTGCGCTTGGGAATGCCGGCGAAGAACGGCACGAGTGCCGACTTCATCGAGTTGGGCAACAGGATCGCCTGATCGTACTGGCCGGCCAGGGACTTGCCGATACGTCGACGGGTCGCCAGTTCCAGCGCGCCGTGGCCGAGCGGGAAGCTCAAGGCCTGACGCACTTCGGGCATGCGCTCAAGAATCGGCCGGCTCCACTCGGGGGCGAGCACGTCGATTTGGCAATCGGGATGGCGCTGTTTGAGGCACTGGAACAGTGTCTGCGCCATCACCATGTCACCGACCCAACTGGGCCCAACGATCAGAATATTCATGTAGTTTCCACAAACGATACGGGGAGGCTCATGCCTCCCCGCCTTATTTATAGTGCTTCAGCTTAACCCCAGTTCATGCCAGATACGCTGCACCTGGCGCCGTTCGTCAGCGAACTGGTCCCCGGCCACCGTACCGGCCTCGTTCTGCAAGGCCTGGCGGTGTGCGGCGGAACGGTAGGCTTTATACACCTCGCGCAGCAAATGGGCATCGGCGGCGGGCATCAGCCCGACCTGCTCCAGCCCTTCCAGAATGCGGATATTGTCGGTGTAGCGCAGCAACGATGGATGTTGCGCAGACCACGCCAAAGCCGCGTATTGCACCATAAATTCAATATCGACGATACCTCCGGCGTCCTGCTTGAGGTCGAAGGCCACCGTGGGTTCGAAGGCATTCGCCGCCGTTCCCGCCGCCGTGGACTTGGTGCCGAGGTTGTCGCGCATCTTCGCGCGCATCTCGCTGACCTCCTGGCGCAGCTTGTCCAGATCCTGCGCGCGGCCCAACACCTGCGCCCGTACTTGCTCGAAAGCACGGCCGACATCCTGGCTGCCCACCAGCACCCGCGCACGCACCAGCGCCTGGTGTTCCCAGGTCCAGGCTTCGTTTTCCTGATAACGCGCAAACGCGCCCAGGGAACTCACCAGCAAACCGGACGCGCCCGAGGGCCGCAGGCGCATGTCCACTTCATACAACTGCCCGGAGTTGGTCTGGGTGGTCAGCAGGTGAATGATCCGCTGGCCCAACCGGGTAAAGAACTGCGCGCCGTCGATTGGCTTGACGCCGTCGGTCTCGGCTTGCGGGTCGCCGTCGTGGATGAACACCAGGTCCAAGTCTGAACCATGCCCCAACTCGATGCCGCCGACTTTCCCATAACCGACAATGATGAAGCCGGGATCGCACAAGGTGCCGTCCACACGCTGCGGCGAACCATGCCGGGCGACCGTCTGGCGCCAGGCCAGGGCCAGCACTTGTTCGAGGATGGCTTCGGCGAGCCAGGTCAGGTAGTCGCTGACTTTCATCAGCGGCAGGCTGCCGGCGATTTCCGAGGCGGCCACCCGCAGGCGGTGAGCCAGCTTGAAGTGACGCAGGGCTTCCATCTGTTGCTCAAGGTCATCCTCGGGGATGCGTGTCAGGCGTTCGCGCAACTCCGCCGCCAGTTCTGGCGCCAATGGCGGCTTGAACAGGCGACCTTCGTTGAGCAATTCGTCCAGCAACAGCGGGAAGCGGGTGATCTGCTCGGCAATCCACGGGCTGGCGGCGCACAAGGTCAAAAGCCGGCGCAAAGCGTCGGGGTTTTCCGTCAGCAGCACCAGATACGCGGAACGTCGGGCGACGGCCTCCACCAGCGGCAATACGCGTTCAAGTACCAGGTCCGGGTTGGCGTGCTCGACGGCCTGGGCCAGCAGGCGCGGGATAAACGCATCCAGACGCTCGCGGCCCAGGCGCTGCATGGCGCGCAATTGCGGGCTGCTGCGCAGGCCAGCCAGGGTTTTCAAGGCTTTGGGCGCGTCGGTAAAGCCGCCTTCCTGCAACTGCCGGCAAGCGGCCTCTTCGTCCTGGGACTCTTCCCACAGCGGCAACCACTCACCGCCCACCACCAGCTCGCTTTCTTCGCCCTCTTCTTCATCCGGGTCGGCGATCACCTGGCGGAAGTGCCAGTCCACCCGGCCACGCCAGTACATCAGGCGCTCATGGAACGCGGTCCAGTCCGGGAAGCCCATCATGAAGGCAATCCGCGCCTGGTCTTCGGTGCCGTCCGGGAGCATCTGGGTCTGGCGATCGGCAATCGCCTGGATCGCGTGCTCGGTGTAGCGCAGGAATTCGTAGCCATCGCGCAGCTCGGCGATCACCGCCGGCGGCAGGTAGCCCTGGCCTTCCAGCGTGCCCAGCACTTTTAGCAGCGGGCGCTGTTGCAGGCTCAGGTCGCGGCCACCGTGAATCAGCTGGAACGCCTGGGCGATAAATTCGACTTCACGGATGCCGCCCGAGCCCAGCTTGATGTTCTCGGCCATGCCCTTGCGCCGCACTTCCTGCTGGATCAGCTGCTTCATGGTGCGCAGCGCTTCAATGGCGGAGAAGTCCAGGTAACGCCGGTAGACAAACGGTCGCAGCATGTCGAGCAATTGCGCGCCGGCTACCTGATCACCGGCCACCACCCGCGCCTTGATCATCGCGTAGCGCTCCCAGTCGCGGCCCTGGTCCTGGTAGTACTGCTCCAGCGCGTTGAAGCTGAGCACCAGCGCCCCGGCGGAGCCGTAGGGCCGCAGGCGCATGTCGACGCGGAATACAAAGCCGTCGACGGTCATCGGGTCCAGGGCCTTGATCAGTTTTTGACCAAGGCGGATGAAGAACTCCTGGTTATCCAGCGAGCGCTTGACGCCCACCGTGTCGCCGCCTTCGGGGTAGGCGAAGATCAGGTCAATGTCGGACGACAGGTTCAACTCCACGGCGCCGAGCTTGCCCATGCCGAGGATGACCATGTGCTGCGGCTCACCGCTGCGACGGCCGGTGGGCGTGCCGAACAGGACGCAGTGGCGCTGGTACAACCACTGGTAAGCCTGGTCGATGCTGGCGTCGGCCATGTCCGAGAGGTCACGGCAGGTTTGCACCAGGTCCGCCTGTCGGGTCAGGTCGCGCCAGATAATCCGCACTTGCTGGCGGGTGCGCTGACGGCGCAGCACGCGGCCCAGCTCGTCTTCTGTTTCAGCTTGTTGCACTGCAGCCGCAATCTGGCCGCACAGCTCGCCGGGGGCAAACATGCGGTCCAGTTCGCCCCAGGCCACCAGTTCGAGCAACATCAAAGGGTCACGAACACTCTGTTCAATGACGAAATCACTGGCGGCGCACACACGGGCAAAGTCAGCCCAACGTTGCGGCGTCCACTCAGAAAGGCCATTATCGCCGTCCAATCCGGCCACGGCGTCACGAAATGACTGCTCGGCCCGCTTGGCAAATGGAAGCAGGATGGCCGGCAATTCGGCCTGCACGGGAAGGCTCATGGTCTATCCTTGATCGGCGCGTAAATGGCTCGTTGCTGTGAACGCAAGAACCACGCTCGGTGAAGGACTGTCGAACAAAGGTTATAAATAGCTGAAATTAAATTTAATTTGGCAGGCAACATCAAGATTTCACCTTTTCTTGTTCGCAAATGACCAACAATAACGATTATGCTCGCCAGCTAGACCGAGCAATCCGCTCAGTCTTGTGTAGTTTTACTACTCGTATATACATTCGAAAGGCTGAAATGGCCGACGATTTGTAGTAAAACTACAGGACGCCGAAGCAACCTTCGGCCATCCAAGAATTTATGTCGTCTGCCCACAAGGCCAGTCGCAAACTTCAGGCAACCGATTCTGGTAGCCTTTCCGCCCTGGAGCAAGCCATGCAAGACCTCGATCCCGTCGAAACCCAGGAATGGCTGGACGCCCTGGAATCGGTTCTCGACAAAGAAGGCGAAGACCGTGCTCACTACCTGATGACCCGTATGGGCGAACTCGCGACCCGCAGCGGCTCGCAACTGCCCTACGCCATCACCACGCCATACCGCAACACCATCCCAGTTACCCACGAAGCACGCATGCCTGGCGACCTGTTCATGGAACGCCGCATTCGCTCGCTGGTACGCTGGAACGCCATGGCGATGGTAATGCGCACGAACTTGAAAGATTCTGACCTGGGCGGTCACATCTCCAGCTTCGCTTCCAGCGCAACCCTGTATGACATCGGCTTCAACTACTTCTTCCAGGCCCCGACCGACGAACACGGCGGCGACCTGATCTACTTCCAGGGCCACACCTCGCCAGGCGTCTACGCCCGCGCGTTCATGGAAGGCCGCATCACCGAAGAACAAATGAACAACTTCCGCCAGGAAGTCGACGGCCAGGGCCTCTCGTCCTATCCGCACCCTTGGCTGATGCCTGATTTCTGGCAGTTCCCGACGGTATCCATGGGCCTTGGCCCGATCCAGGCGATCTACCAGGCACGCTTCATGAAGTACCTGGAAGCCCGCGGCTTCATCCCTGAAGGCAAGCAGAAAGTCTGGTGCTTCCTGGGCGACGGCGAGTGTGACGAGCCAGAATCCCTGGGCGCCATCTCCCTGGCTGGCCGCGAGAAGCTGGACAACCTGATCTTCGTCATCAACTGCAACCTGCAGCGCCTCGACGGCCCGGTTCGCGGCAACGGCAAGATCATCCAGGAACTCGAAGGTGTGTTCCGTGGTGCTCAGTGGAACGTGACCAAAGTCATCTGGGGCCGTTTCTGGGACCCACTGCTGGCCAAAGACGTCGACGGTATCCTGCAACGTCGCATGGACGAAGTCATCGACGGCGAGTACCAGAACTACAAAGCCAAAGACGGCGCGTTCGTGCGTGAACACTTCTTCAACACGCCTGAACTCAAGGCAATGGTTGCAGACCTGTCCGACGACGAGATCTGGAAACTCAACCGTGGCGGCCACGACCCGTACAAGGTCTACGCGGCGTACCACGAAGCGGTCAACCACAAAGAACAACCGACCGTCATCCTGGCCAAGACCATCAAGGGTTATGGCACCGGTGCCGGCGAAGCGAAAAACACTGCGCACAACACCAAGAAAGTCGACGTCGACAGCCTGAAGTTGTTCCGCGACCGCTTCGACATCCCGGTCAAGGACGAAGAGCTGGAGAACCTGCCGTTCTTCAAGCCGGAGCCAAACAGCGCCGAAGCCCGCTACCTCAGCGAGCGTCGCACTGCACTGGGCGGTTTCGTACCGCAGCGCCGCGCCAAGTCTTTCGACATCCCTACACCGCCACTGGATACCCTCAAGGCTATCCTGGACGGCTCGGGCGACCGTGAAATCTCCACCACCATGGCCTTCGTGCGGATCCTCGCGCAGCTGGTCAAGGACAAGGAAATCGGTTCGCGTATCGTGCCGATCATCCCGGACGAAGCCCGTACCTTCGGTATGGAAGGCATGTTCCGTCAGTTGGGCATCTACTCCTCCGTCGGCCAGCTCTACGAGCCAGTCGATAAAGACCAAGTGATGTTCTACAAGGAAGACAAGAAGGGCCAGATCCTCGAAGAAGGCATCAACGAAGCGGGCGCCATGAGCTCCTTCATCGCTGCCGGTACTTCGTACTCCAGCCACAACCAGCCGATGCTGCCGTTCTACATCTTCTACTCGATGTTCGGTTTCCAGCGTATTGGCGACCTGGCTTGGGCGGCAGGCGACAGCCGTACCCGTGGCTTCCTGATCGGCGGTACTGCCGGCCGGACCACGCTGAACGGTGAAGGCCTGCAACACGAAGACGGCCACAGCCACATCCTGGCGGGGACCATCCCGAACTGCCGCACCTTTGATCCAACCTACGGCTATGAGCTGGCGGTGATCATCCAGGACGGCATGAAGAAGATGACCGAAGAGCAGCAGGACGTTTTCTACTACATCACCGTGATGAACGAGTCCTACCAGCAGCCAGCCATGCCGGCCGGTGTCGAGGAAGGCATCATCAAGGGCATGTACCTGCTCGAAGAAGACACCAAGGAAGCCGCTCACCACGTGCAACTGATGGGCTCCGGCACCATCCTGCGCGAAGTGCGTGAAGCTGCGAAGATCCTGCGTGAAGAGTTCAACGTCGGCGCTGACGTATGGAGCGTTACCAGCTTCAACGAACTGCGCCGCGACGGCCTGGCCGTAGAGCGCAGCAACCGTCTGCACCCGGGCCAGAAGCCTGCGCGCACCTACGTTGAAGAGTGCCTGGCTGGCCGTAAAGGTCCGGTGATCGCCTCTACCGACTACATGAAACTGTTTGCTGAACAAATTCGTCAGTGGGTACCGTCCAAGGAATTCAAAGTCCTGGGCACCGACGGTTTCGGCCGTAGTGACAGCCGCAAGAAGCTGCGTCACTTCTTCGAAGTCGACCGTCATTTCGTGGTGTTGGCAGCCCTGGAAGCCTTGGCTGACCGTGGTGAAATCGAACCCAAGGTGGTAGCAGACGCTATCGTCAAGTTCGGGATCAACCCGGAAAAACGCAACCCACTGGACTGCTGAGGAGACTTTCTGTGAGCGAACTCATTCGCGTACCTGACATCGGCAGCGGTGAAGGTGAAGTAATTGAACTGTTTGTGAAGGTCGGCGACACCGTCGAAGCCGACCAGAGCATCCTGACCCTGGAATCGGACAAGGCGAGCATGGAAATCCCTGCTCCCAAGGCCGGCGTGGTCAAAAGCCTGAAAGTGAAGCTGGGCGACCGCCTGAAAGAAGGCGACGAACTGCTTGAGCTGGAAATCGAAGGCGCCGCTGATGCGGCCCCTGCGGCGGCCGCTCCTGCTGCTGCCCCGGCTGCCGCTGAAAAGCCTGCCGCTGCTGCCGAGGCCCCAGCGGCCCCGGCTGCTGCACCTGCTCCTGCTGCCGCCGCTACCGTCCAGGACATTCATGTTCCGGACATCGGTTCGTCGGGCAAGGCCAAGATCATCGAGCTGCTGGTTAAAGTCGGCGACACCGTCGAAGCCGACCAGTCGCTGATCACCCTGGAGTCCGACAAGGCCTCCATGGAAATCCCTTCGCCGGCTGCCGGTGTGGTGGAAAGCATTGCCGTGAAGCTGGAAGACGAAGTCGGTACTGGTGACTTCATCCTCAAGCTGAAAGTGGCGGGCGCTGCTGCGCCTGCTGCTGCCGCTCCGGCCGCCGCTGCTCCGGCTGCCAAGGCTGAAGCCGCACCGGCTGCCGCCGCCCCTGCGCCTGCTGCAAAAGCCGAGGCTGCTCCAGCCCCGGCGGCTGCACCTGCGCCAAGCGGTGCCAAGGTTCATGCCGGCCCTGCCGTGCGCCAACTGGCCCGTGAATTCGGCGTCGAGCTGAGCGCGGTCACTGCCAGCGGTCCTCACGGTCGCGTGCTGAAGGAAGACGTGCAGGTTTACGTCAAATCCATGATGCAGAAGGCCAAGGAAGCTCCGGCTGCCGGCGCTGCTACCGGTGGCTCGGGCATTCCGCCGATCCGCACCGTCGACTTCAGCCGCTTCGGCGAAATCGAAGAAGTGCCGATGACCCGCCTGATGCAAATCGGTGCGGCCGGCCTGCACGCCAGCTGGCTGAACATCCCGCACGTGACTCAGTTCGACCAGGCCGACATTACCGACCTGGAAGCTTTCCGCGTTGCGCAGAAAGCCGTCGCCGAGAAGGCTGGCGTGAAACTGACCGTGCTGCCACTGCTGCTCAAGGCTTGCGCACATCTGCTCAAGGAACTGCCAGACTTCAACAGCTCGCTGGCGCCTAGCGGCAAGGCGATCATTCGCAAGAAGTACGTGCACATCGGCTTTGCCGTCGACACGCCGGATGGCCTGCTGGTACCGGTCATCAAGAACGTCGACCAGAAGAGCCTGCTGCAGCTTGCCGCTGAGGCTGCCGCACTGGCTGCCAAGGCCCGCGACAAGAAGCTCACCCCGGACGACATGCAAGGCGCTTGCTTCACCATCTCCAGCCTCGGGCACATTGGTGGTACTGGCTTCACGCCAATCGTCAACGCGCCGGAAGTGGCGATCCTCGGTGTTTCCAAGGCCACCATCCAGCCTGTATGGGACGGTAAAGCGTTCCAGCCGAAGCTGATGCTGCCACTGTCGCTGTCCTACGATCACCGTGTGATCAACGGCGCCGCGGCTGCACGCTTCACTCAGCGCCTGAGCCAGTTGCTGAACGACATCCGCACCATCCTGCTTTAAGCCTCAACAGGTCTTCTGCCCGTGCAGAAGACCTGGCTTCACCGATTTCCGAGCGCCACGCTCGTACCTCAACCCCGCCAACTGGCGGGGCTTTTTTTGCCTGCTTTTCGCACAAAAGTTGGACACGAAATTTTAGGTTGTACACCGCCCATCACCCCGGTTGCAGAAAACCGCTCGCTGGCCGATAACACACTTATAGCACTTAGCCTTCATCCTCTCTTGTCAGCCCGTGCTGCATGATGCAACCTTGCCGCAGGCAACAGTAAAGAGGGCGTGAGCCCGGCGCGATGCGCATTTTTCCAAGCGAGTTTCCCCATGAAAAGCCAACCCGATGTCGCCCGTACGGCGGCCGAGGTAGTGACGCAATTACCGGTGCCTTCGCGCCTCGGTATGCTGCGTTTCGAGCGGCTTAATGAGGCAAGCTGGGCCCTGCTGTACCTCGACCCCAATTGCGAACGCCAGTTCGGCCTGCCCGCGGTGGAACTGTGCGCCCTGATCGGCTCGCCGTACGCCAGCCTGATGGAGCCCCAGGCACGCTATCAGCTGCATGATGCGATTCAGGAACAGCTGACCGTCAGCCCGCATTACCTGGTGCGCTACACCTTGCACACCAATGACGGCCCGCTGAGCCTGCTGGAACTGGGCGAGGCCTACAAACAACACAACCGCCACCTGCTGCGCGGCTACCTGATGGTGGTCGACGGCCTGTTCAGCGATATCCCGGTGGCCCCGGCGGCAGATCTGGAAAGCCAGAACAGCCGCCTGCAGATCGCCCTGGAACTCAACCAGCGCGCCCAGCAGGAACAACTGCAACACCTTGAGCGGGTGCGCGCCCAGCAGGAGCTGATCCTGCTGCTGGCCCGCCAGCGCTACAGCACCAACAATTCGCTGCAAGAAGCCGCCGAACTGATTACCCGCAGTGCCTGCGATATCTACCAGATTGACTGCGCCAGCATCTGGAACCTCGAAAACCAGCACCTGGTGCCGATTTCCGCCTACCACCGCGACGATCAGCAACACCACTTACCCGAGACTATCGACGCCAGCGGCTTCCCGGATTACCTGGAAGCCCTGCAAACCAGCCGCGCCATCGACGCCACCAACGCCATGCGTGACCCGCGCACCCGGGAGATGGCCGAGAGCCTGCGCCCCCGGGACATCCACGCCATGCTCGATGCGAGCATTCGCGTCGATGGCAACGTGGTCGGCGTATTGTGCCTGGAGCAAAGCGGCAGCACCCGCGCCTGGCAGTCCGATGAAATCGCGTTTGCCGGCGAGTTGGCCGACCAGTTCGCCCAGGTCATCAACAACCACAACCGCCGCACTGCCACCAGCGCCCTGCACTTGTTCCAGCGGGCCGTGGAGCAAAGCGCCAACGCGTTCCTGCTGGTCAATTGCGACGGTGTGGTGGAGTACGTCAACCCCAGCTTTACCGCGATCACCCAGTACAGCACCGAAGAAGTCCACGGCCACCTGCTGTCGGAACTGCCGGCGCTGGAGAACCTGAGTGAGCTGCTGTTCGATGCGCCTTCAAGCCTGGCCAAGAGCAACAGCTGGCAAGGTGAATTCAAGAGCCGGCGCAAAAACCTGGAACCCTACTGGGGCCAGCTCTCGATCTCCAAGGTCTATGGCGACAACCGTGAGCTGACGCATTACATCGGCATCTACGAAGACATCACCCAGACCAAGCTGGCCCAGCAACGCATCGAACGCCTGGCCTACACCGACAACCTGACCAACCTGGGCAACCGGCCTGCATTCATCCGCAACCTGGACGAACGTTTTGCCCGGGACAGCGACAGCCCCATCAGCCTGCTGCTGGTAGACATCGACAACTTCAAGCGGATCAATGACAGCCTTGGCCACCAGACCGGTGACAAACTGCTGATCAGCCTGGCCCGGCGCCTGCGCAACAGCCTGAGCGCCAGCGGCAGCCTGGCGCGGTTTGCCAGTAACGAATTTGCCGTGCTGCTGGACGATACGGACCTTGAGAGTGGCCAGCAGGTCGCCAGCCAGTTGCTGGCCACCCTCGACAAGCCCATGTTCGTCGACAACCAGTTGATCAGTGTCACCGGCTCCGTGGGCCTGGCCTGCGCGCCCCTGCATGGCCGCGACCCGCAAACCCTGATGCGTAACGCAGGCCTGGCGCTGCACAAGGCCAAGGCCAACGGCAAACACCAGGTTCAGGTGTTTACCGAAGCACTGAACGCCGAAGCCAGCTACAAGCTGTTCGTGGAAAACAACCTGCGTCGCGCCCTGACCCAGAACGAGCTGGACGTGTTCTACCAGCCCAAGCTGTGCCTGCGCAGCGGCCGCCTGCTGGGCATGGAAGCGCTGTTGCGCTGGAACCACCCGGAAAAAGGCATGATCCGCCCTGATCAATTCATCAGCGTGGCTGAAGAGACCGGATTGATCATCCCCATCGGCAAATGGATCGCCCGCCAGGCCTGCCGCATGAGCCGGCAACTGACCTCCGCCGGCATGGGCAACTTGCAGGTGGCGATCAACCTGTCGCCCAAGCAGTTTTCCGACCCGGACCTGGTGGCCTCGATTGCCGCGATCCTCAAGGAAGAACAGTTACCGGCCAACCTGCTGGAGCTGGAGCTGACCGAAGGCCTGCTGCTGGAAGCCACCGAAGACACACGCCTGCAACTGGACCAACTGAAGAGCTTTGGCTTGACCCTGGCCATGGATGACTTCGGCACCGGTTACTCGTCGCTGAGCTACCTGAAGAAATTCCCGATCGACATCATCAAGATTGATCGCAGCTTCATTCATGAAATCCCGGACAACCAGGACGACATGGAAATCACCTCGGCGGTGATCGCCATGGCCCACAACCTCAAGCTCAAGGTCGTGGCCGAAGGCATCGAGACCGCCGAACAGCTGGCGTTCCTGCGCCGCCACCGTTGCGACGTCGGCCAGGGCTACCTGTTCGACCGGCCAATCCCGGGGTCAGAGTTGTTGAAGATGCTTAAACGCTATCCTCGCGGGCCAATCGCCTGACAGCGCTGTAACACTCGGGCACACTGGCAGTCTGAATTCTTATCTGTAACTCAATCTGACTGAGAGGACTGATCATGGTCTTGCGCTCGGAAATTCTGGTGAACAAAAACGTGCTCCCCACTCAAGATCAAGCTTTGCCTGGCCGTGAAACCCCAATGTCCCTACCCGAGACGCACTTCGTCAACGGCAACCCGCTGCTCGGCCCGTTTGTCGACAACGTAGAGTTTGCGATCTTCGGCCTGGGTTGCTTCTGGGGCGCAGAGCGGCGCTTCTGGCAGCGTGACGGCGTGGTCAGCACGGTGGTGGGTTATGCCGGCGGCTACACGCCGAACCCGACGTACGAAGAAGTCTGCTCGGGCCTGACCGGCCACAGCGAAGTGGTGTTGGTGGTGTTTGACCAGGACAAGATCAGCTACGAAGAGCTGCTGAAAATGTTCTGGGAACTGCACAACCCGACCCAGGGCATGCGCCAGGGGAATGACATCGGCAGCCAGTACCGTTCGGTGATCTATGCGGTCAAGCCGGAGCACCTGGAGGCAGCGAAGGCCAGTGCACAGGCGTATCAGAATGAACTGACCAAGGCGGGCCTGGGCACCATCACCACGGAAATCGAAGAAGCGCCGACGGTGTACTTCGCCGAGGCGTACCACCAGCAGTACCTGGCGAAAAATCCCCAGGGCTACTGCGGGATTGGCGGCACAGGCGTGACCTGCCCGATCTGACGCCAAAAGCATCGCGGGCAAGCCTGGCTCCCACATTGGAATGCGTTCCAATGTGGGAGCCAGGCTTGCCCGCGATAGCGATCCAGCAAACGATACAACTATTCGGCGATCAGCCAATCCATCTGCCACCCACCCTGGGTTTGCCCAAGCTGCTTGGACAACCATGGCAGCAGCTCACGCAATTCTTCCTCCAGCCCCCACGGCGGATTGGCAATCGCCAAACCCGAGCCCGTCAGGGTGTTCGGCGTGTCCAGCGGATGCACCAGCAATTCCACTCGCAGCAACTTCGGCGCACCGGTGCCGGCCAGGTCCTGGTAGAAGCGACGCAGCATGCGCTGGTCTTTCACCGGGTACCAGATCGCGGCCACTGTCTGGCGCATCCGGCTCACGGCTTCTTTGAGGGACGCGGCGCAGCGCTGCATCTCGTCGAGCTTTTCGAACGGCGGGTCAATCAGCATCAGCGCGCGCTTTTCCGGCACCGGCAGCAGCGCCCGTGGCACGTGCCAGCCTTCACCAAGGTGGACTTTCACCCGACGGTCGCCCTTCATGTTGTCCTTGAGCAGCAGGCCGTCTTCCGGGTGCTTCTCGTTGAGCAACACACGGTCCTGAGGCCGCGTCAGGCGCCGTGCCAGCTCCGGTGAGCCCGGGTAGTAGCGCAACTCGCCATCGGGGTTCATCTCGTGCAGCACGCGCATGTAGTCAGCGGTCAAGGGCGGCAGGTCGGCCCGGCCCCACAGGCGTGCGATGCCTTCCAGGTATTCACCGGTGCGGTTTGCCTGGTCGCCCTGCAGGTCGTACAGACCGATGCCGGCGTGGGTATCGAGATAGGCAAACGGCTGCTCCTTGCGCGACATCAGGGCGATGAGGCGGGTCAAGGTCAGGTGTTTGAAGACATCGGCGTGGTTGCCGGCGTGAAAGGCGTGACGATAATTCATGGTTGCTCCTGCGCAGGGGGCGAAGTTTACCTTTTACGCGGGCAAAGGTGCAGGGCTGTGGTGAGCGGGCCCATGGCAACTCGCTGGGTGGCGTGATCGTCGACAGTGGCACCTTCCCCTGGACGCAATACCCGGAGAAATTCCACGGCCTCAACCAGCCCGAGCCGGCCTATCACGGCGTGGTCTACACCGAGAAATTCGGCCCTGTAGAGGCCATTGAAGACCTGACCGAGGACTTGCAGCAGTCCCTGGCTTCAACCCAACTCCGAGACCAGCCACGCGGCCAGCGCCTGATGGCTGACATCCGGCCGGCGTACAAAGTGAGCGACCTTGTGTTTCAAGGTCGCCAGCGCAAAAGCGCTGTGCAGGTCCGGGCGCTGCTCTTCCAGCCATTGCAGCAGGTTGTCCACCCGCGTGACGCTCGATTGCTCACTCAGGTACTGGAGAACCTGCGGCGGTACTTGCCACCACGGGCTGGGCTTTGCCGCTCCGGGCGTCGTGACCGCAACCTCATGCTGGCAACCATTGATCCAGTAGCGGCTGAATACAGGGAGCAATTCCCGCGCCCCAGGCCCGAGCGCCTGCAAAACACGCAACGTGTAGGCACCATCCCAAAAGCGAAAAAACACCGCCTGCCCCTCCGGCAACAGCACCTTGGTCAGGCTGCGCAGATGCTCGGCAACGGTTTGCAGAGAACAGGACGACACCGCCAGCCAACCCCAATCGGTACCTTCACATTTGGTAGCCCATTCCAGAAAAGCACTGTCAGCGGCAACCACCGCAACGTAGGGCATGACCTCTTCCCACGCCGCATACTCGCTACCCGCCCAGATCGGACTGAGCGCGCGACCATCGGAACGACGCCACGCTTCAAGCGGCTTGCAGTCACTGGCATTGCCCAATACCGCAAACAACTGCTCACCCGCCTGCAATGGCGCAGACTCAAGCCACTGCCCAGGAGAAATCATGGTGCACCTCCAGCCAACGATGCACTGCGATGCAGAGGCGTATTGCACACGCCATTCCGGCAACGCTCGCACTCCTCACAAAAGGGCGCACCGCGTTTCAAGCTGAGCACTTGCACGGCACTCAGGGGTGCCGGAATTACCGCCAGCAGCTTTTCCTGTAGCCCTGGCATCAGCGGCGACCCCGCCGGTGCTGGCGCCCCGCCCAGCTGGATCGGAACACTGCTGAAAATCCCGCCCGCCGACACGTTGAGCCACTGCCCTCCGGCCTGGAGGGTCACGCTGGCGCCCGCGTCGATAACGACGCTTTGTCCCGCGCCAATGTTAATCGTCAGACCGGCACGCAGCTGCTGCGAGCCGGCGATCATCAGGTGATCGTCCTGCTTGAGTTCGGTCAGGCGGTTGCCGTGGGTCGTGCGCCGTTCTTCACCCTGAAGCTCGTGACGATCGAGGCCTTTGACGATCACGTTGCGCTGGTTATCGACCTGCACGTGCTGGTCGTGGAGTACGTGCTGGGTCCAGTTGCGCTGGGCGCGCAGGTAGATTTCCTCGGCGCCCTTGCGGTCCTCGATGCGCAGCTCGTTGTAGCCACCGCCGCCGGGACTGGTCTGGCTACGGAAGATGCTGCGGGTCTTGTCGGCCGGCAGGTCCAGCGGCACCGGCGTCGCCGCATTGGCCAGGCAGCCGACCACCAACGGCGTATCGGCGTCACCGTCAACGAAACCCACCAGCACTTCCATGCCCACTCGCGGGATCAACACCGCGCCGTAATGCTCGTGGGCCCAGCCGCTGGCTACCCGCAACCAGCAACTGGAATGTTCGTTGTGCTCCCCGGCGCGATCCCAGGCCAGTTGCACCTTGACCCGGCCGTATTCGTCGCAATGGATTTCACTGCCTTCCGGCCCGGTGACCACAGCGTTCTGGTAGCCGGATATCGGTGTACGTGGCGGCGGTAGTGTGGGTCGAAACACAGTGTCCCAAGGTGTGGCGACGAAGGTGTTGCCATAGCCCTGGAGCCCCCCATCGCCCACATACTCTTCGAGCACTTGCGGCTGCTTGCCGGTATGGGTGACATGCGTCACCAGCCACAGGTCATTCCATTCATCACGCGGATGCGCTGCCAGCTGGAAAAACTGACCACTGACCAACGCCGGTTGATCGCCACTGCCATGGGCCTGGCGATAATCGCGGCGGTGCCGCTCAAGGGTCCGTTGGGCCAAGTGTTTGCCATGGGGGCGGTCAGTAAAATGTCCGGGATAATCGTGATCTTCCAGGGAAGGAAGCTGCTCACCCAGCACTTCGCTTTCCAGCTGCAGACGCGGTTTGCGAAAGTCGTAATCGCGCAGGTTTACGCCTGTCGTACGTGTCTCCAGGCGCACCGAAAAACGCTTGATCACCGGCGTGTCGGCGACCATTCCGGAGCCCGGTGCATAGTCGGTTGGCTGCTCGCCCTGGGCGAATACCGCCTGGTCATCACCAAACACCAACAGGTGACCGTCGGGGCTGTGCTGGAAATGATAGTGAATCCCCTGCTCGGCACACAGCCGCTGGATAAACCCCAAATCGCTTTCACCGAACTGCACGCAGTACTCGCGCACGGGATACACACCGCCCAACCGGAATTCGAAAGCATCCCCGTGGATACCCTGCCCCTCCAACACCTGCTTGATGATCTGCGGCACGCTCAGGTGCTGGAACATTCGCTGGTGACTGCTGTGTTGCAGGTATGCCAACCGGGGCACCAGGCTGATCTGGTAACGCGTTAGCCGCCTGCCGGAATCACCTTGGGCAACGCGGTAGATCTGGCCGTGAACGCCATGCCCCTGGGCATCAAAGCCCAGGAAAGCCTGACGGTGCAGCAGGCTCTCAAGGTCAAGGTCCGGCTGCTCGCTGACCAGTTCAAGGTCAAAGCGATAAGGCTCGCTGATGGCTTCGCTGCCCGTGAACTCAAAAACCTTGAGATCACTGGGCATACCGTCGAGGGTCAGGGTAAAGGCACTTTGATTGGCAGGAGCGAACATCCGGTGTTTCTCTGCAAGTAGTGGGCGACCGATTCTGCACCAGCTTTTTGCCGAGCTGAGTGCGCTGCAGGCAAATCAGTAAATCCCTACGTCGCAGGCGCTTTAATTTTCATGTATCCGGCGTCGAAGCCCTACCACCAGCGTGCTAGCGTATTCATCCCCCATCGCCCCATGACAATGGAAAAAACATGGCCACCCGCTACGCAAAAATCGTCCTGACCCTTGCCCTGGCAGCCTTCGCCACACTCGTCGCCTTCAGCAACATCACCGACTACGGCTCCAACTTTGCCTTCGTCAAACATGTGCTGAGCATGGACACCACCTTCCCCGGCAACGCCGCGATGTATCGCGCCATCACCACCCCATGGCTATGGCACGGCGCGTATTGGCTGATCATTGCGGGTGAAGCACTGACGGCCGTGTTGCTGGCACGAGGCGCGCTCGCGTTGTGGCGAGCTCGTCGTGCCACCGGCACCGAATTCAACCGCGCAAAGAAATGCGCAGTCGCGGGCCTGACCCTCGGTTTTGTCGTGTGGTTTTTCGGCTTTATGGTGATCGGCGGCGAGTGGTTCCTGATGTGGCAATCCCATCAGTGGAACGGTCAGGAAGCGGCGTTCAAGTTTTATATGGCGATCCTGGGCGTGTTGATTTTCCTGAATCAGCCGGACGCAGATCGCGACTGAATCACGCCCATAAAAAACGGCCCGCAGGCGGGCCGTTTTCAGTTCAGCGGGCCTTCAAGCCCCCGCCAATTACTTGTTGAGGTTGTAATCCGCCTCGGCTGCATCAAAACGCTGAACCATGCCGGCAGTCGGCGCGCCCAGCTTGCTCACGAAGTAGATCGCCAGGCTCGCGAAGATGAAGCCCGGGATGATTTCGTACAGGCCCAGCAGGCTGAAGTGCTTCCACACGATCACGGTGATCGCACCTACCAGGATGCCGGCCAGCGCGCCATTGCGCGTCATGCCTTTCCACAGCACAGAGATCAGTACCACCGGACCGAACGCAGCGCCGAAGCCCGCCCAGGCGTAGCTCACCAGGCCCAGTACGCGGTTTTCCGGGTTGGCGGCCATGGCGATGGCAATCAGCGCCACCAGCAACACCATGGCACGGCCGACCCACACCAGTTCAACCTGGGAAGCATTTTTACGCAGGAAGGTTTTGTAGAAGTCTTCGGTCAGGGCGCTCGAGCACACCAGCAACTGGCAGCTCAAAGTACTCATTACCGCGGCCAGAATGGCCGACAGCAACACACCGGCAATCCACGGATTGAACAGCAGCTTGGCCAGCTCGATGAACACACGCTCGTGGTTCTCGGTCACGGGGCCTGCGACTTCCGGGTGCGCCGAGAAGTAGGCGATACCGAAGAAGCCCACGGCCACGGTGCCGCCCAGGCACAGGATCATCCAGGTCATGGAGATGCGGCGCGCATTGGCAATCGACTTCACCGAATCCGCCGCCATGAAGCGCGCAAGGATGTGCGGCTGGCCGAAGTAGCCCAGGCCCCAGCCCATCAGCGAAATGATGCCGATGAAGGTGGTGTTTTTCAGCATGTTGAAGTTGTCAGGGTTCTGCGCTTCGATCGCCAGGAAAGTGGTGTCGACGCCGCCGGTGGCCAGCAGCACGATGATCGGCGTGAGCAGCAGGGCGAAGATCATCAGCGTGGCTTGCACGGTGTCGGTCCAGCTCACCGCCAGGAACCCACCGACGAAGGTGTAGGCAATAGTCGCGGCAGCACCGGCCCACAGCGCGGTCTCGTAGGACATGCCGAAGGTGCTTTCAAACAGGCGGGCACCGGCCACGATGCCGGAAGCGCAGTAAATGGTGAAGAACACCAGGATCACCACCGCAGAGATGATCCGCAGCAGGCCGCTTTTATCTTCGAAGCGGCTGGAGAAGTAATCCGGCAGGGTCAGGGCGTCGCCGTTGTGCTCGGTCTGCACCCGCAGGCGGCCGGCTACAAACAGCCAGTTCAGGTAGGCACCGACGATCAGGCCGATGGCGATCCAGCTTTCCGACAGGCCAGACATGTAGATCGCGCCGGGCAAACCCATCAGCAACCAGCCGCTCATGTCCGAGGCGCCGGCCGAGAGCGCGGTGACCACGCTGCCGAGGCTGCGACCGCCCAGAATGTAGTCGGAAAGGTTGTTGGTGGAGCGATAGGCCATAAAGCCGATCAGCACCATGGCAGCGATATAGATCACAAATGTGATCAGGGTAGGATTACTTACGCTCATTGAGTTACGCCCTGGCATTGTTTTTATGTAGCGGCGGTCTGTCAGGACGGCCACCCACTCAGCAAGTGGATAGACGAAACCCGGCGCCGCGCATTTATGACTGACGTTTCCCCAGGAAAGCCATCAGCCGATGAACCTTCCGTAAGACGGTTGCACCTTGGGCGCGAATGCTATTCAACAAAGTAAATAAGGTGCAACCAGTTTCTTGAGAATAAGTTGCACCTTGATGTTTTTCCCGCAAAACGCCCTGTTTTTGCTCCTTTTCGGAGCAAGCGCAGCCAAAGTCAGAACCAATTGCACCAAGGCGCAGCCGATTCGGCTGCGGCGATAATTTTTCCCGATCAGCATCAAAAAAATCATGGATAAAAAGGGTTGCACCCGGTTGCACCTCTCTCGGCGCAAAGCTAATCTTGCCGCCAGCTGATGCCACGCGGTAGTGGCACCCATGAGGATAAAAAGATGGCTACGACCACCCTTGGGGTCAAACTTGACGACCCGACCCGCGAGCGCCTTAAGGCAGCCGCGACCTCCATTGATCGCACGCCGCACTGGCTGATCAAGCAGGCGATTTTCAATTACCTGGAGAAACTCGAGGGTGGTGCAACCCTGGCCGAGCTCAACGGCTTGGGCAGCAAGGACGCAGAAGAAGCCGGCGAGGTCCAGACCGACCACGCCCACCAGTGCTTCCTCGAGTTCGCCGAGAGCATCCTGCCGCAATCCGTACTGCGCGCTTCGATCACCGCCGCTTACCGCCGCCCGGAACCGGAAGTGGTGCCGATGCTGATCGAGCAGGCTCGCCTGCCGGCGGCAATGGCCGAGGCCACCAACAAGCTCGCGTCGTCGATCGCCGAAAAACTGCGCAATCAGAAAAGCGCCGGCGGCCGTGCAGGCATCGTCCAGGGCTTGCTGCAAGAATTCTCTCTTTCGTCCCAGGAAGGTGTAGCGCTGATGTGCCTCGCCGAAGCGCTGCTGCGCATCCCGGACAAAGGCACCCGCGACGCACTGATCCGCGACAAGATCAGCACCGGCAACTGGCACCCGCACTTGGGCAACAGCCCGTCGCTGTTCGTCAACGCCGCCACCTGGGGCCTGCTGCTGACCGGCAAGCTGGTCGCCACCCATAATGAGGCCGGCCTGACGTCGTCCCTGAGCCGCATCATCGGCAAGAGCGGCGAGCCGATGATCCGCAAGGGCGTCGACATGGCCATGCGCCTGATGGGCGAGCAGTTCGTCACCGGCGAAACCATCGCCGAAGCCCTGGCCAATGCGAGCAAGTTCGAAGCCAAGGGCTTCCGCTATTCCTACGACATGCTCGGTGAAGCCGCACTCACCGAACACGACGCCCAGAAGTACCTGGCGTCGTACGAACAAGCCATCCACTCGATCGGCAAAGCGTCCCACGGCCGTGGGATATATGAAGGCCCGGGCATTTCCATCAAGCTTTCTGCCCTGCATCCGCGTTACAGCCGTGCGCAGTACGAGCGTGTGATGGACGAGTTGTACCCGCGCCTGCTGTCCCTGACGCTGCTGGCCAAGCAATACGACATCGGCTTGAACATCGACGCCGAAGAAGCCGACCGCCTGGAGCTGTCCCTCGACTTGCTGGAACGCCTGTGCTTCGAGCCGCAACTGACCGGCTGGAACGGCATCGGCTTCGTGATCCAGGCTTACCAGAAGCGTTGCCCGTATGTGATCGACTACGTGATCGACCTGGCGCGCCGCAGCCGCCATCGCCTGATGATCCGCCTGGTAAAAGGCGCGTACTGGGACAGCGAAATCAAGCGCGCCCAGGTCGAAGGCCTGGAAGGCTACCCGGTGTACACCCGCAAGGTGTACACCGACGTTTCCTACATTGCCTGCGCACGCAAACTGCTCTCGGTACCGGAAGTTATCTACCCGCAGTTCGCGACCCACAACGCCCACACGCTGTCGGCGATCTACCACATCGCCGGTCAGAACTATTACCCCGGCCAGTACGAGTTCCAGTGCCTGCACGGCATGGGTGAACCGCTGTACGAGCAGGTTGTAGGCAAAGTCTCCGAAGGCAAGCTGAACCGTCCGTGCCGCGTGTACGCACCGGTCGGCACCCACGAAACATTGCTGGCCTACCTGGTGCGTCGCCTGCTGGAAAACGGCGCCAACACCTCGTTCGTCAACCGCATCGCCGATCAATCCATCTCGATCCAGGAACTGGTGGCCGATCCAGTGGCCAGCATCGAGCAGATGGCGACGCTGGAAGGCGGCTTCGGCCTGCCGCACCCGCGTATCCCGCTGCCCCGCGACCTGTATGGTGCCGAGCGCGCCAACTCGGCCGGCATCGACCTGGCCAACGAACATCGTTTGGCGTCGCTGTCCTGCGCCTTGCTGGCGACCGCGCATAACAACTGGAAAGCCGCACCGATGCTCGGTTGCGCCTCCAGCAATGAAGCCGCTACGCCGGTGCTGAACCCGTCCGACCTGCGTGACGTGGTCGGCCACGTACAGGAAGCCACCGTCGAAGACGTCGACAACGCTATCCAGTGCGCCTTGAAAGCCGCGCCCATCTGGCAGGCCACCCCGCCCGCCGAACGCGCCGCGATCCTGGAACGTGCCGCCGACTTGATGGAAGGCGAGATCCAGCCGCTGATGGGCCTGCTGGCCCGCGAAGCTGGCAAGACCTTCGCCAACGCCATCGCCGAAGTGCGTGAAGCCGTGGACTTTCTGCGTTACTACGCAGTGCAGGCCCGTAACGATTTCACCAACGACGCCCACCGCCCACTGGGTCCGGTGGTGTGCATCAGCCCGTGGAACTTCCCGCTGGCAATCTTCAGTGGCCAGGTCGCCGCTGCACTGGCCGCAGGTAACCCGGTATTGGCCAAGCCTGCCGAGCAAACGCCGCTGGTAGCCGCACAAGCCGTGCGCCTGCTGCTGGAAGCCGGGATTCCGGAAGGCGTACTGCAACTGCTGCCGGGCCAGGGCGAAACCGTCGGTGCGCGCCTGGTGGGCGATGATCGCGTCAAAGGCGTGATGTTCACCGGCTCCACCGAAGTGGCGCGCCTGCTGCAACGCAACGTCGCCGGTCGCCTGGACGCACAGGGTCGCCCGATTCCGCTGATCGCCGAGACCGGCGGCCAGAACGCGATGATCGTCGATTCCTCGGCGCTGACCGAACAAGTCGTGATCGACGTAGTGTCCTCGGCCTTCGACAGTGCCGGCCAGCGCTGCTCGGCCCTGCGCGTCCTGTGCTTGCAGGAAGACTCTGCTGATCGTGTGATCGAAATGCTCAAAGGGGCGATGGCTGAATGCCGCCTCGGCAACCCGGAGCGCCTGTCGGTGGATATCGGCCCGGTGATCGACGCCGAAGCCAAGGCCGGCATCGAGAAACACATCCAGGCCATGCGCGACAAAGGCCGCAACGTTTACCAGGTCGCCATTGCCGACAGCGAAGAGGTCAAGCGCGGCACCTTCGTGATGCCAACCCTGATCGAGCTGGAAAGCTTCGACGAACTGCAGCGGGAGATCTTCGGCCCGGTGCTGCACGTGGTGCGCTACAAGCGTAAAGAGATCGACCAGCTTATCGGCCAGATCAACGCTTCCGGCTACGGCCTGACCCTGGGCGTGCACACCCGTATCGACGAGACCATCGCCAAGGTGATCGACAACGTCCATGCCGGGAACGTCTACGTGAACCGTAACATCGTGGGTGCCGTGGTGGGCGTGCAGCCGTTCGGCGGCGAAGGTTTGTCGGGGACCGGCCCGAAAGCTGGCGGCCCGCTGTATCTGTACCGCCTGCTGTCGACTCGTCCTACGGATGCCATCGAGCAATCCTTCGTTCGCGGTGATGCACTGGCCGCACCGGATGTTCGCCTGCGGGACGCCATGAGCAAGCCGCTGACCGCCCTGCAAGCCTGGGCCGACAGCAACAAGCTCAGCGACTTGAGCGCCCTGTGCGTACAGTTCGCCGCGCAATCCCAAAGCGGTATCACCCGCCAACTGGCCGGCCCGACCGGCGAGCGCAACAGCTACGCCATCCTGCCCCGCGAGCACGTGTTGTGCCTGGCGGAAGTGGAAGGCGACCTGCTGACGCAACTGGCTGCCGTACTGGCAGTCGGCAGCTCGGCGGTATGGCCGGACACTGAATTGACCAAGGCCGCGTTCCCACGCTTGCCGAAGGAGATTCAGGCGAAGATCACGCGAGTGGCTGACTGGACCAAGGATGAAACCGTGTTTGATGCCGTACTGCATCACGGCGATTCCGACCAACTGCGCGGGGTTTGCCAGCAAGTGGCCAAGCGTGGCGGGGCGATTGTCGGGGTTCACGGCTTGTCTTCGGGCGAAACCGGGATTGCCCTGGAGCGCCTGGTGATCGAGCGCGCGTTGAGCGTCAACACCGCTGCGGCGGGTGGTAACGCCAGCCTGATGACGATCGGCTAACTGACGGAACGCGGTCAAAATGTGGGAGCTGGCTTATGTGGGAGCTGGCTTGCCTGCGATGGCATCACCTCGGTGTATCTGACACATCGAGGTGCCTACATCGCGGGCAAGCCCGGCTCCCACAAAAGCTCCCACACTGACCGTGTTTGCAACTCACCGCTGTTGTTTGGCCCCTCCATCACCCAGATCAATCTTGCTATCCAGCCTCTATTTGCGCACTTAGACTCAGGCCCATTCCCACACAGGTAAGCCGCCATGTCCGAGACGCTGCTCAGTTCCCGCAATCTGGCTTTCGAGCTGTACGAAGTCCTCGATGCCGAGGGCCTGACCCAGCGCGAGCGGTTTGCCGAACACAACCGCGAAACCTTCGACGCCGCCATCGGCACCGCCCGCAGCATTGCCGAGAAGTATTTCGCCCCGCATAACCGCAAGGGCGACGAGAACGAGCCACGCTACGAGAACGGTCAGGCGATTCTGATTCCTGAAGTGAAACCGGCCGTGGACGCCTTCCTTGAAGCCGGCTTCCTTAACGCCGCCCGCAGTTTCGAAGCCGGTGGCATGCAGCTGCCAACCCTGCTCTCCCAAGCCTGTTTCGCGCACTTCCAGTCAGCCAACGCCGCGTCTACGTCCTACCCGTTCCTGACCATGGGCGCCGCCAACCTGATCGAAAGCTTCGGCACCGAAGAGCAGAAACAACGCTTCCTGCAACCGATGATCGAAGGGCGTTTCTTCGGCACCATGGCCCTGACCGAGCCCCATGCAGGCTCATCGCTGTCGGATATTCGTACCCGCGCAGAGCCGGCGGCTGACGGCAGCTATCGCCTCAAGGGCAACAAGATTTTCATTTCCGGCGGCGATCACCCGCTGTCGGAGAACATCGTGCACATGGTGCTGGCCAAGCTGCCGGACGCACCCGCCGGGGTGAAGGGCATTTCGCTGTTTATCGTGCCCAAATTCCTGGTCAACGACGACGGCAGCCTGGGCAAACGCAACGATGTCCTGCTGGCCGGGCTGTTTCACAAGATGGGCTGGCGCGGCACCACCTCGACCGCGCTGAATTTCGGCGATAACGGTGACTGCGTCGGCTATCTGGTGGGCAAGCCGCACCAGGGCCTGAGCTGCATGTTCCAGATGATGAACGAAGCGCGGATCGGCGTCGGCATGGGCGCGGTGATGCTGGGTTACGCGGGCTACCTGTATTCCCTGGAGTACGCCCGCGAACGTCCGCAAGGCCGCCTGCCCGACAGCAAGGACCCGAACACCGCGCCGGTGTCGATCATCCAGCACGCCGATATCAAGCGCATGCTGTTGACGCAAAAAGCCTACGTGGAAGGCGCCTTTGACCTCGGCCTGTACGCTGCTCGCCTGTTCGACGACACCACCACCCTGGAAACCGAAGCGGCGCGCAAACAGGCGCACGAACTGCTGGACCTGCTGACGCCGATCGTCAAATCCTGGCCGTCGGAGTTTTGCCTCAAGGCCAACGAACTGGCGATCCAGATCCTCGGCGGTCACGGCTACACCCGCGAGTACCCGGTGGAGCAGTACTACCGCGACAACCGCCTGAACCC
Source organism: Pseudomonas sp. PAMC 25886 (assembly GCF_000242655.1). Taxonomy (NCBI): domain Bacteria; kingdom Pseudomonadati; phylum Pseudomonadota; class Gammaproteobacteria; order Pseudomonadales; family Pseudomonadaceae; genus Pseudomonas; species Pseudomonas sp. PAMC 25886. The sequence goes on along the minus strand of NZ_AHHC01000029.1, from coordinate 99,841 downwards.
GATCCATGAAGGCACCCACGGCATTCAGTCGCTGGATCTATTGGGTCGCAAACTGGCGCAGAACGGCGGCGCGGGTTTGAAACAACTGATTCGCCTGATCGCCGAGACCGGCGCGCGGGCACAGGAATACCCGTCGCTGACCGCCTTGCGGGAACCGCTGGAACAGTTAGTGGCACGCCTGCAAAGCGTCACCCTCGGCCTGCTGACGGATCTCGCCCAGGGCAAGGTCAACAGCAGCCTGGCGAATTCGGCGCTGTACCTGAAAGTGTTTGGGCATACGGTGATTGGCTGGCGCTGGCTGGAGCAGGCGATTCGCGCCGAGGAAGGGCTGGCCAAAGGCAATGCTGCCGATGTCGCCTTCTATAAGGGCAAGCTCCAGGCCGCCCGGTACTTCCTGACGTGGGAAATACCGGGCTGCCATCATGAACTGGCGATTCTCGAGGCACGCGATGACACGTGCCTGGGGATGCAGGATGAGTGGTTCTAAGGCGTTCCGATCGCCTTGGAAATCACCTCGACCGTGGCGCTGACTTGCTCTTGGTAACGGTCGAGTTCCTGCTGGTGATGCTTTTGCATTTCGATCTGCTCGGCGCACAGGTTCAGCGCCGCCAGCACCAATAGCTTGTCACCGATCAGCGTCGGGTACTTTTTCTTGGTGGTGGCCAGGGATGCCTTGAGCATCGTCACGGCGCTCATCAGGGTGTTGTCTTCCCCCTCCGGCGCCTTGATCGAGTAATCCTCACCGAGAATCGAAACGACCTTTATCCCTTCATTCATGCGCCGACAGGACCTGCGCTCACACGCTCAACCAACGCCTGGATACGGGCAGCGGTAGCGCCCTGCTTTTCTTCCTGTTCCATCAGGTTCAGCTGCAAGCTGTCGTTTTCATCCTTGGCGCGAGCCAGTTCGGCCTTGAGGGATTCGTTGGTGCCCAGCAGATCCTGGTTCTGCTGTACCAGGTCGCTGACCAGTTGTTCCAATTGGCTGAGGGATGCTTCTAACATTTTGATTTCTCGGGCTTTTTCAAAGGGCGGTGACGATAAAGAAAATTCACCTCGGATGCCAGGGTTATCCCTGGCGCGGGGCCTTGATTTCATGGGGCAGGCCACGCTTTCGAGCCTTAGTGACTGCATTTATGGCATCTGGTTCCTGAATCCCGTCGGGCCGCCCCACTCTGCGACAAAAGCGCGCACCCCCTCAAGACTTTAGTCGTATGACCGATAGGTCATGGACACCCCGCCCAAACCCCGCATGGATCGCGCTTCTCCCCAGGATCACAGCATGTCTCTTCGTAATATGAATATCGCGCCGCGAGCCTTCCTCGGCTTCGCGTTGATTGGTGCGCTGATGTTGTTTCTCGGCGTGTTCGCGTTGAACCAGATGAGCAAGATTCGCGCGGCGACGGAAGACATCACCCTGAGCAGCGTGCCAAGCATTCGCGCCCTGGACGAATTCACCCAACTGACCCTGCGCCTGCGGGTACTGTCCTATCGCCTGCTGACCAACCGCGAGCCCGACGTCCAGCAAAAAACCCTTGAGTCGTTTGACGTGCGCAATCAGCAGATTCGTACGGCCCAGGCGGTCTACGAGAAGCTGATCGACAGCAGCGAGGAACGTGCTGCCTATGATGAATACGTGCGTCTGCTGGCCCAGTACCATCAGATCGAAGAGCGCATGAAGAGCCTGTCCCGGGCCAATCAGGTGGAAGAACTGCGCACGCTGCTGAACACCGAGCTGCTGAACAACTCGGATCAGGTCAACGCCGTCTTGAACCGCCTGCTGGACATCAACAACAAGATGGCCCTGGCCACCAACCAGCAAGCTGCCGACCAGTACGACCTGGCGTTTGAGCTGGTGGTGATCCTGCTGATCCTGGCCACTGCGTTGACCATGCTGTTCGCCTGGCTGCTGACCCGCAGCATCACCCAGCCGATCGCCCAGGCCCTGGACGCCGCCGAGGAAATCGCCGAAGGCAACCTGACGCGCCCGATCAAGGTGGAAGGCAACGACGAAGCCGGCCGGCTGCTGTTGGCGATGGCCAAGATGCAGGACAAGTTGAAGGACACCTTGCAGCGCATTTCCGGCTCGGCCACCCAACTGGCCTCCGCCGCGGAAGAGCTGAACGCCGTGACCGACGAAAGCGCCCGTGGCCTGACCCAGCAAAACAACGAAATCGAACAGGCCGCCACGGCGGTGAACGAGATGACCAGCGCGGTTGAAGAAGTGGCTCGCAATGCGGTCAGCACTTCCGAAGCCTCGAAGAACGCCACTTCGTCTGCGGGCGATGGCCGTGACTTGGTGCAGGAAACCGTCAGCGCCATCGAACGCATGAGCAGCGACGTGCAAGCCACTGCCACCCTGATCGGCAACCTGGCGGAAGAATCCCGGGACATCGGCAAGGTGCTGGACGTGATTCGCGGCCTGGCGGACCAGACCAACCTGCTGGCCTTGAACGCGGCGATTGAAGCGGCGCGCGCCGGTGAAGCCGGGCGTGGTTTTGCGGTGGTGGCGGATGAAGTGCGGGCCCTGGCTCATCGCACCCAGCAGTCCACCAGCGAAATCGAGCGGATGATCGGCAGCATTCAGGCCGGCACCGAGCACGCCGTGGATTCGATGCGCAACAGCACGGAGCGTGCAGAGTCGACGTTGAACATCGCCAAGGGCGCGGGGATGTCGCTGGATACGATCAATACCGCCATCGTTGAAATCAACGAGCGCAACCTGGTGATCGCCAGTGCCGCTGAAGAGCAGGCACAAGTGGCGCGGGAAGTGGATCGCAACCTGGTGAACATTCGCGATTTGTCGGTGCAATCGGCCACCGGCGCCAGCCAGACCAGTGCGGCGAGCAGCGAGCTGTCGCGGTTGGCGGTGGATTTGAACGGGATGGTGGGGCGGTTCAGGCTTTAACTGACACCAGCGACCCTTGTGGGAGCTGGCTTGCCTGCGATAGCAATCTGACAGCCACGATCTCCAGTGACTGACACACCGCAATCGCAGGCAAGCCAGCTCCCACATTTGACCCGTGTACATCCCCAACACCTTTTTTGACAGCACAGCAATTCAACAGGTTAGAATCGCTGGCACGCAGACTGCATGGTCAGTTTGCGCCTCGTCTTTCCTGCTCATGGAGTACTGCCTTTGAATGCGACGACCATCAACAGCCTGTTCTTGATCGGCGCGTTGCTGGTAGGTGCGAGCATTCTGGTGAGTTCTCTTTCGTCCCGCCTGGGGATTCCGATCCTGGTGATCATCCTGGCCGTGGGCATGATCGCCGGCGTCGACGGCGGCGGCATCATCTTCGATAACTACCCGACTGCCTACCTCGTGGGCAACCTCGCCCTGGCCGTGATCCTGCTCGACGGCGGACTGCGAACGCGGGTAGCCAGTTTCCGTGTAGCCCTCTGGCCTGCGTTGTCCCTGGCGACGGTCGGGGTGCTGATCACCACCGGCCTCACCGGCATGGCAGCCGCCTGGCTGTTCAACCTCAACATCATTCAAGGCCTGCTGATCGGCGCCATCGTCGGCTCCACGGACGCCGCAGCGGTGTTCTCGCTGCTGGGCGGCAAAGGCCTGAACGAACGGGTCACCGCCAGCCTGGAAATCGAATCCGGCAGCAACGACCCGATGGCGGTGTTCCTCACCGTCACCCTGATCGACATGCTCGCCAGCGGCCAGACTGGCCTGCACTGGAGCCTGTTGGGCCACCTGATCCGCGAGTTCGGCATCGGCGGCATCATCGGCCTGGGCGGCGGCTGGTTGATGCTGCAGATGGTCAACCGGATCAACCTGGCCAACGGCCTGTACCCGATCCTGGTGATTTCCGGCGGCCTGGTGGTGTTCGCCCTGACCAACGCCTTGCACGGCAGTGGTTTCCTCGCCGTGTACCTGTGCGGCCTGGTGATCGGCAACCGCCCGGTGCGCAGCCGTCATGGCATTTTGCATATGCTCGACGGCATGGCCTGGCTGGCACAGATCGGCATGTTCCTGGTGCTGGGCCTGCTGGTCACGCCCCATGATCTGCTGCCCATTGCGCTGCCGGCCCTGGGCCTGGCGCTGTGGATGATTCTCTTCGCACGGCCGCTGTCGGTGATCGTCGGCCTGCTGCCGTTCAAAGCCTTCCATGGTCGAGAAAAAGCCTTTATCGCCTGGGTAGGCCTGCGCGGCGCGGTACCGATCATCCTGGCGGTGTTCCCGCTGATGGCCGGCCTGCCCCATGCACAGCTGTACTTCAACCTGGCGTTCTTTATCGTGCTGGTGTCGTTGCTGGTGCAGGGCACGAGCCTGCCGTGGGTCGCCAAATTGTTGAAAGTGACGGTACCGCCCGAGCCTGCGCCGATTTCCCGGGCGGCCCTGGAAGTGCACGTCACCAGCGAGTGGGAGCTGTTCGTCTACCGCCTGGGCGCCGAGAAATGGTGCATCGGCGCGGCCCTGCGCGAGCTGAAAATGCCCGAAGGCACGCGGATCGCCGCGCTGTTTCGTGGCCAGCAACTGCTCCATCCGTCGGGTAGTACCGTGCTGGAAGTCGACGATTTGCTCTGCGTGATCGGCCATGAACACAACCTGCCGGCCCTCGGCAAACTGTTCAGCCAGGCACCACAACGCGGCCTCGACCTGCGTTTCTTCGGCGACTTCGTGCTGGAAGGCGACGCCCAGCTGGGCGCGGTTTCGGCGCTGTACGGGCTCAAGCTCGAAGGCATCGACCCGGACATGCCGCTGAGCCGTTTCATCACCCAGAAAGTCGGCGGTGCGCCAGTGGTCGGCGACCAGGTGGAATGGAACAACACCATCTGGACCGTCGCGGTCATGGACGGGAACAAGATCGGCAAAGTCGGCGTCAGATTCCCCGAAGGAAGTCGCCCGGGCCCCGGACTCTTCCTCTAAACTGCGGGGCGACGGCGCCCGCCCCCTATTTATCACCTTGCTCGACCGGTCTCTATGACAACCCTGCGCACTTTTCTTGCCACTGCCCTGCTGGGCCTGACTCTCTGCGTCGGCACCGTACATGCGGCCGACCCGCCCAGCATCGACTCCGTCCAGCAAACCCTGGACAAGCTGCCGGACCGCAAGCTGCCCGACGCCGACATGAAGGCGCTGCAATCCATCCTGCAGCAGACCCTCACCTTCCTTGGCAACCAGCAGGACTACCAGCAGCGCCTGACGGACCTCAAGCGCCAGCTGGAAGACGCGCCGCGCCAGACCGTCGACAACCAGCGCGAACTGACCCGGCTCAAGGCCACCAAGGTCATTCCGGTCGCCCAGCGCTACGCCACCTTGCCGGTGCCGCAACTTGAACAACTGCTGGTGCAACGCACTACCCAGCAAGGTGACCTGCAAAAAGAGCTGGCCGACGCCAACAGCCTGACCATCGCGGCCCAGACCCGCCCGGAACGCGCCCAGACCGAAATCAGCAGCAGCCAGACGCGTATCCAGCAGATCAACGCGACCCTCAAGGCCGGCAAAGACAACGGCAAGACCCTCAGCGGTGACCAGCGCAACCAGCTGAACGCCGAGTTGGCCGCCCTCAACGCGCTGATTCCTTTGCGCCGCCAGGAACTGGCCGGCAACAGCCAGCTGCAAGACCTGGGCAACAGTCAGCACGACCTGGTGCTGGAAAAAACCGCCCGCCTGGAGCAGGAAATCCAGGACCTGCAAACCCTGATCAACCAGAAGCGCCTGGCCCAATCCCAGGAAACCGTGACCCAGCAATCCATCGAAGCCCAAAAGGCCGGTGGCAGCAGCCTGCTGGCCACGGAAAGCGCGGCCAACCTGAAACTGTCTGACTACCTGCTCAAAAGCACCGACCGGCTCAACGAACTGACCCAGAAAAACCTGCAAACCAAGCAGCAACTGGACAGCGTGACCCAAAGCGACTCGGCGCTGGACGAGCAAATCAACGTACTCAAGGGCAGCCTGTTGCTGTCCAAGATCCTCTACAAACAGAAGCAGGCCTTACCGCGCCTGACCGTCGACCGCGACCTGGCGGACGACATCGCCAACATTCGCCTGTACCAGTTCGAGGTCAACCAACAGCGCGAACTGATCAGCACCCCGAGTACCTACGTCGACAGCCTGCTGGCCAACCAGCCGGCCGATCAGGTGACGCCACAACTGCGGCGCACCCTGCTGGAGCTGGCGATCACCCGCAGCGACCTGCTGGAACGCCTGAGCCGGGAACTGAGCGCGCTGCTCAACGAATCCATCACCCTGCAACTGAACCAGAAACAACTGCTGAGCACCGCCACCACCTTGCGGGCGACCCTCGACGAGCAGATGTTCTGGATTCCCAGCAACAAGCCGCTGGACACCGAATGGCTGGAAACCGTACCGGCGCACCTGAGCAAGCAGGTCACGACCCTGCCGTGGGCGTCCAGCGTCAGCGAACTGTATGACGGCCTGACCCAGCGCCCGCTGCTGTTCCTGCCCCTGCTGCTGTTGATTGGTGCACTGCTGTGGCGCCGCAACGCTCTATATGCCCGGCTGAAAAAAATCCACCAGGACATCGGCCACTTCAAGCGCGACAGCCAGTGGCATACGCCGGTGGCGATTCTGGTGAATATCGCGCTGGCAATGCCGGTGGCGCTGGGCCTGGCGCTGTGCGGCTATGCGCTGCAGATCGACGCCCGCGGGCAAAACGCCAACCTCGGCGCGGCCCTGCTACAGATTGCCCAGGCGTGGCTGGTGTTCTACACCGCCTACCGAATCCTTGCGCCCGGCGGTGTGGCAGAGCTGCATTTCCGCTGGGAAAAACCCCAGGTCGAATTCCTCCAGGGCTGGATACGCAAGCTCGGGCTGGTGGTGTTGGCGCTGGTGGCCGTGGTGGCTGTCGCCGAACATCAGCCAGAGGCCCTGGCAAACGACGTGCTGGGCATCGGTGTGGTACTGACCTGCTACGCCTTGATGGCGTGGCTGCTCGGGCGCCTGCTGCTCAATAGCCCGACCCACGAAAAAGCTTCGCTGTTTCGCAAAGCCGTCGGCCTGGTGTTTACCGCGCTGCCGGTCGCGCTGTTTATTGCCGTGTGTTTTGGCTACTACTACACCGCCCTCAAACTCAGCGACCGGTTGATCAACACCCTGTACCTGCTGATGTTCTGGCTGGTGATTGAAGCCACCTTCGTGCGCGGCCTCGGGGTTGCCGCACGGCGCCTGGCCTATGCGCGGGCCCTGGCCAAACGCCAGGCCGCCAAGGAAGCGGGTGATGGCGAAGCGGTGATCGAAGAGCCGACCCTGGACATCGAACAGGTCAACGAACAGTCGATGCGCCTGATTCGCCTGGCCTTGCTCGGCGGCTTTATCGCCGCACTGTATTGGGTGTGGTCTGACTTGATCTCGGTATTTTCCTACCTGGACAACGTCACCCTCTACGAATACACCAGCGGCACCGGCGCCAATATCAGCATGGTGCCCATCAGCATCGGCGACTTGCTCGGCGCCCTGATCATCGTCGGCATCACCTTCGCCCTGGCGCGCAACCTGCCCGGTTTACTGGAAGTGTTGGTGCTGTCCAAGCTCGACCTGGCCCAGGGCAGCGCCTACGCCACCACCACGCTGCTGTCCTACGTGATTGCCGGCGTCGGTTTTGTCTCCACCCTGTCGACCCTCGGCGTGAGCTGGGACAAGTTGCAGTGGCTGGTGGCTGCGCTGTCGGTGGGGTTGGGCTTCGGGATGCAGGAGATCTTCGCCAACTTTATCTCCGGCATCATGATCCTGTTCGAGCGTCCGGTACGGATCGGCGACACCATCACCATCGGCAACCTGTCGGGCACGGTGAGCAAGATCCGCATCCGCGCCACCACCATCACCGACTTCGACCGCAAGGACATCATTGTCCCGAACAAAACGTTCATCACCGGGCAACTGATCAACTGGTCGCTGACCGACACCATCACCCGGGTCACCCTGAAACTGGGTGTGGACTACGGCTCCGACCTGGACCTGGTGAAGGAATTGCTGCTCAAGGCCGCCGCCGAAAACCCGCGCGTCCTGAAGGACCCGGCGCCCCACGTGTACTTCCTCAACTTCGGCGAAAGCACCCTCGACCACGAACTGCGCATGCATGTACGGGATCTTGGTGACCGCAACCCGGTGATCGATGAAGTCAACCGCTTCATCAACCGCGAGTTCAAGAACCACCACATCAACATCTCGTTCCGGCAGATGGAGGTTTACCTGAAAAACCTGCATGGCCAGGAATACAAGCTGGTGCCGGTAGAAGAAGAAAACCGAACCATCCTGCCGCCCGCCCAGGACCAGGACCTGCCCGAGCCGCCGCCCGCCAAACTCGACTAAACGCGCTATCCCCAGCAGAATGGTCGGACATTCTGCTCAGGAGATGGCCGTTGAAAGCCCTCGACGAACTGACCTTCGACAACCGCTTCGCCCGCCTGGGCGACGGCTTCTCAACCCACGTACTGCCCGAGCCCATCGACGAACCGCGTTTAGTGGTGGCGAGCGAGGCGGCCATGGCGTTGCTGGATCTCGACCCCGCAGTGGCCGAAACGCCGGTATTCGCCGAGCTGTTCGGCGGGCACAAGCTGTGGGCCGAGGCCGAGCCGCGGGCGATGATCTATTCCGGGCATCAGTTTGGCTCGTACAACCCACAACTGGGTGATGGCCGCGGGTTGTTGCTGGGCGAGGTTTATAACCAGGCGGGCGAGCATTGGGACCTGCACCTCAAAGGTGCCGGGCAAACCCCGTACTCGCGCATGGGCGATGGGCGCGCGGTGCTGCGCTCGTCGATTCGGGAATTTCTGGCGTCGGAAGCGTTGCATGCACTGGGTATTCCCAGCAGTCGGGCACTGTGTGTGATCGGCTCTGACACTCCGGTGTGGCGCGAGAAACAGGAACGGGCCGCCATGGTGCTGCGCCTGGCCCACAGCCATGTGCGCTTTGGGCATTTCGAATATTTCTACTACACCAAGAAGCCCGAGTTGCAGAAGGCGTTGGCGGAGCACGTGCTGTCGTTGCACTTCCCGGAGTGCCTGGAACAGCCGGAGCCGTACCTGGCGATGTTCCGCGAAATCGTCGAACGCAATGCCGAGCTGATCGCCAAATGGCAGGCCTATGGGTTCTGCCACGGCGTGATGAACACCGACAACATGTCGATCCTTGGCATCACCTTCGACTTTGGGCCGTTTGCGTTCCTCGATGATTTTGACGCGCAGTTCATCTGCAACCACTCGGATCATGAAGGGCGTTATTCCTTCAGCAATCAGGTGCCGATCGGGCAGTGGAATTTGAGCGCGCTAGCCCAGGCGTTGACGCCGTTCATCACTGTTGAAGCGCTGCGGGAAACCCTCGGGCTGTATCTGCCGTTGTTCCAGGCGCACTACCTGGACCTGATGCGCCGCCGCTTGGGCCTCACCACCGCCGAAGATGACGATCAAAAGCTGGTGGAACGCCTGCTGCAACTGATGCAGAACAGCGGCGTCGACTACACCCTGTTCTTCCGCCGACTGGGGGATGAATCAGCCGCGCTGGCCGTTGCGCGACTGCGCGACGATTTTGTCGACCTCAAGGGATTTGATGAGTGGGCGGATCTGTACAAGGCCCGCGTGGAGCGCGAAGCCAGCGGCACAGAAGAACAGCGACGCGAGCGGATGCATGCGGTGAACCCGCTTTATATCCTGCGCAATTACCTGGCGCAGAACGCTATCCAGGCGGCGGAGCTGGGCGATTACAGCGAAGTGCGCCGGCTGCATGAAGTGCTGACCAAGCCGTTTGAAGAGCAGCCTGGGATGGAACAATACGCCCAGCGGCCGCCGGACTGGGGGAAGCATTTGGAGATTAGTTGTTCGTCGTAAGCGAGCTAAATGAAGGTTTCCACTGAAACTCCAAAACGCTCCGCCAGCCAACGAATCTGACGCAAGTTGAGCTGGCGCTTACCGCTCAGCACTTCCGAAACGACTGATTGCGTACCAACGCCCGGCAGATCACTTTGGTTCAAGCCGTGCTCGCGCATCATTGACCGCAATACATCAACCCCACTGGCGACGGGCATCGGGCGGTGTTCAAGGTCGTAGGCCTCGATCCAGTCGCTGAGAATGTCCACCAGACTCATGAGTGGGCTGGATTCGTCCTCGCCTATCAGGTCCAACAATTCGTCGAGAGCATTGACCAACACATCATAGTCCGCCTCGCTCTTTGGTTTGCGCAGCAATGGCGAAACAAATTCCCAATGCTCGGCAGCGCGTTTAATGAGTGCACTCATTTGATTTTCTCCCTCCACTTACCTTGCTCGTATTCGCGGTGATCGAGCAGGTACTTGATATAAATTCGTTGCACCTGGTAATGCACAAAGGCGATCAGCCGGAGCTTATTGCCCCCGATATCGAACACATGAAATTGCCCTACTTTGTCCGTCGCTGGAAACATTCCTTTCATCGACGCAAAGTCTGCGGGGCTGTTGCGCTTTACTCGCCGATACCACTCATCGAGCGCCGTCGCGGATCGCGGCCATTTTTCTTTTGCTTCCCAAATCCTTTTTTCGCTGATTACTCGCATGCAACATCCTTATCGCATCTTGCTATGAAGGTTAATCTCAGCGCCCAATTATCGCAACTTGCGATAATCCAAAACAGACCAATGGCGCAATTGCGGAACAACCTCAACAGCCTAGATACAACACCTCACGTCAGCACAGGCGAAAATGTATGTGCATGAGTCATTCGCATCGACGCTTGATAAACCTCTGCCCTGGCTCCAAATAGAACCCATTGGCCACTTTCACGGAGCCCACCATGTCCGACTCTCTCGTCATCCCCTGCCCCCACTGCAACGGCCTTAACCGCATCCCCAACGAACGCCTGGGCGATGCGCCTAAATGCGGGCGCTGCAAGCAACCGGTGCTGCTGAGCGAACCCTTTGAGCTGAAACAGGGCGATTACGCCAGCCAGATCAAGGGCGACCTGCCGTTGCTGGTGGATGTGTGGGCCGAATGGTGTGGGCCGTGCAAGTCGTTTGCACCGGTGTTTGAACAGGCTGCCGGGCAGTTGGCCGGGAAATGCCGGTTGGCCAAGCTCGACAGCGAGGCCAATCAGCAGTTATCCGCTCAGTTGGGGATTCGCTCGATTCCCAGCCTGATCCTGTTCAAGAATGGCCGGGAAGTGGCGCGTCAGAGCGGGGCGTTTCCGTTGCCGCAGCTGATGAGCTGGCTGCGCAGTCAGGGCGTTTGAGGTAACGGGACACCCCGGTCCATCACTTGCCTCATCAGCAATACGCCCAATTCGCTCAGTTGATGAATGGCCAACGCGACATCGCGCTGCTTGCCGGTGAGGTCGTCGGAAAGGTCGAGCAAGAGGGTGGTGACTGAGGAGAAGGTTTCGTAGGAGTTGAGGATCAGGGTTTCGGTGGTTTGGCCGGGGATGACTGTAAAAAGGTACGACGGGGGATTTGGAGTAGCTTTATACATGGTCGACATTCCTGATTGGAGCCGCCATCTGATCGCTACTAAACGAATTAGGGTGGCAGCTGTACGCAGGTTAGTAGACCGGGAATGTCGAAGCCGGCGCGCCCGAAGACGCCCTACGCACAGCTACCATCAAGCACAGACTCAACGCCTGAAAGATGAAGCTCATGCACTTAACGACAAACACTCGGGCTACTAAACCCGATCACTGAGAATTCAGCGACCGGGCAACCTTAGAGACGCCCATCCAGACGCACAAGCCGGCGGATTCTGGCGTAACTGTAGGCAACGGCGCAATACGACGATTTCTCTGTAGGAACAAAGACCAATGTGGGAGCTGGCTTGCCTGCGATAGCATCACCTCGGTGTAACTGACAAACCGAGTTGGCTGCATCGCGGGCAAGCCCGGCTCCCACACAAACCGCTCCCACATGGGTGATATGTATTGCCTGCTAAATCACGCGTTTTCCAGCAGGTTATGCAACTCCACAAACTGCTGCGTCAGCTTGTGCCGTGGGTCCAGGTGGATCAGCGGCATGTTGGCCTGGTGCGATTCACGCATGCGCACCGAACTGGTCAGGTACACCGGCAGCACCGGCAACCCTTCGGCAATAAGTTCATCCAGCATCTGCTGCGGCAGGCTCGCCCGGGCCTGGAACTGGTTGACCACGATGCCTTCCACTTCCAGCCCTTCGTTGTGGTCTTCCTTCAATTCTTCAATTTCTGCCAGCAGGCCATACAACGCCTGGCGGGAGAAGCTGTCGCAATCGAACGGGATCAGTACGCGATCAGCGGCAATCAGCGCTGAAACCGCATAAAAATTCAACGCCGGCGGCGTATCCAGGTAAATCCGGTCGTAGTCCTCGCTCAACTCATCCAGCAGCTTTCGCAGCTTGTTGATCTTGTGCTTGGCCTCAAGCTTGGGCTGCAAGTCCGCCAGTTCCGCCGTGGCGGTGATGACGTGCAGGTTGTCGAACGGGGTTTCGTAGATATCCACCTGGTTCTTCTTCGAAAACGGCCCGGAAGACAGGGTTTGCTTGAAGAAATCGGCGATGCCCATGGGGATGTCATCGCCGGTCAGCCCGGTGAGGTACTGGGTTGAGTTGGCCTGGGCATCGAGGTCCACCAACAGGGTTCGATAGCCTTCGCTGGCGCTGACCGCCGCCAGGTTGCAGGCAATGCTGGACTTGCCAACACCGCCTTTTTGGTTGAACACCACGCGCCGCATGGAAAAACCTCCGTGTATCAATGAATGACCGAGTGTAGAGGGCAAAAGCGCTGGTTAGCTACCTCGTTTGTTCCTGTACTACAGCATCAGAGGCTCTATCTCGCACAACAATTTCCCGTCCGTCCGACAAAGCAGGAATTGCCTGACACCTGCTACCCCACCTGCATGACAGACAATCTGTAATTCTTTACAACCAATTTGTAATCAGTCGTGAACAATTCTTTACCAAAGTTTGCTAGAACCCCACGGCACCGGGATAATGCGCCCCACTCGGCCATTGCTCCCTGTCCCCGAATCCGGGGCCAAAGGCCGCACAAGGAAGCCCGCAGGGGCGGGATAACTTCTCAGTGATCAATTTCAACATCGCCCAATGGCGCGCCTGGGCCCCTGGGCTCGAAAGCGCGGACGACTGGCGCGCCTGGTGCCGGCAGCCGACGTTGCTTGCCAGCAGCGACGCGGCCCCCGATGTGTCGTTCCTGCCGGCCATGCAGCGCCGGCGCCTGAGCCGCCTGGCACGCATGGCCTTCAGTGTGGGCTGGCCACTGGCCGAAGGCCCGCAACCGCTGCCCTTGGTGTTTGTTTCCCGTCACGGCGAAACCCCGCGCACCCTCGATATTCTCAGCGACCTGGCCAACGACGAGCCCCTGTCGCCGACCCAGTTCAGCCTGTCGGTGCACAACGCGGTGATTGGCCTGTGGTCGATCCTGCGCAATGAAACCAGCGAAATGACCGCCCTCGCCGCCGCCGGTGATGGCCTGGAGCACGGCGTGCTCGAAGCCGCCGCCCTGCTCAATGAAGGCGCACCGGCTGTGTTGCTGATCATTACCGAGGAGCAGCCGCCCGAAACCTACGCCCGCTGGATCGACGACGTGCCCTTCCCCTATGCCCTCGGCCTGTTACTGACGCCGGGCGACGAGTGGCAACTGGAACTGAATACGGCCGCTGTCCAACCCACCACCAAAGCCCAGTGGCCCCACGCCCTGAACCTGCTGCGCACCCTGCTGAACGAACAGGGCGCCTGCCAACATGCCTGGAAGAACCGAGTATGGAACTGGCAACGCAAGCCCTGACCGAAAAGCCTCGGCAGGCCTACTACTGGCGCCTGTTCGCCACCGCTGCCGCCTTCACCCTGTTTGGCATCGGCGGCCTGTGCCTTCGCGTGCTGGTGTTTCCGCTGCTCAGTTGCCTGCCGGGAGACGCCAAACGGCATCAGCGGCGCGCCCGCCACACCATCAGCTGCCTGTTCTGGCTGTTTATCCGCATGATGACGCGCCTGGGCATTCTGACCTACAGCGTCGAAGGCGCCGAAAAGCTCGGCCGTCCCGGCCAGATGATCATCGCCAACCACCCGTCGCTGGTGGACGTGGTGTTCCTGATCGCCCTGATGCGCCAGACCAACTGCGTGGTCAAGCAGAGCCTGTGGCAAAACCCGTTCACCCGCGGGCCGGTGCGTGACGCCGGCTACATCAGCAACGACGGCAGCGCCGACATGCTCGACGCTGCCGCCGACGCCCTGCGGGACGGCCAGACCCTGATCATTTTCCCCGAGGGCACCCGCACTTCGCCGGGCCAGGCACCGACCTTTCATCGCGGCGCCGCCGCCATTGCCTTGCGAGGTGCGAGCATCATTACGCCGGTGGTGATCAAGGTCAGCCCCACCACCCTGACCAAGGCAGAACCCTGGTATCGCATCCCCAATCGCCGTTTTCACTTCAGTTTGCGCGTGGGTGCCGATATAGAACCACAGGCGTTTGCCGTACAAGGGCCCGCGCCCCAGGCTTCACGCAAGCTTAACGATTACCTGCACCAGTATTTTATTAAGGAGCTCGCCGAAGATGAGCGACCAACACCGCCTTGAGCACGACATAAAAACGCTGATCATCGAGGCCCTGGGCCTGGAAGACATCAGCGAGAGCGACATCGGCAACGAGCAAACCCTGTTCGGCGAAGGCCTTGGCCTGGATTCAGTCGACGCCCTGGAATTGGGCCTGGCGATTCAGAAAAAGTACGGCATCAAGATCGATGCCGACGCCAAGGACACCCGCAATCACTTCACCAACGTGGCCAGCCTCGCGGCGTTCGTCACGGCCCGACAGGCAGCTTGAGACCGTACCATGCAAACTCGTGACGATATTTTCAACACCTTGCGCGACGCCCTGGTGGAACTGTTTGAACTGGAACCTGAACGCGTCACCCTCGACGCCAACCTGTACCAGGACCTGGAAATCGACAGCATTGATGCGGTGGACCTGATCGACCACATCAAGCGCCAGACCGGCAAGAAAATCGCCGCCGAAGAGTTCAAGGCCGTGCGCACCGTGAACGACGTGGTTGAGGCGGTCTACCGTCTGGTTCAACCGGCCGCATGAGCCGGCTGATCGGCCTTGGCCTGTTGCTGGCGGGGCTGCTGTACCCTTTTGCGGTGTATTACGGCACGGAGCATTTTGCCCCGTGGCAGTTTGGCCTGCTGTTGGGCAGCCTGTGGCTGTTGCGTGCCCTGACCGGCGCCAGGCGCCCGGGCAGCCGCTGGATGGCGGCGGCGATCATCGTCTTTTGCCTGCTGCTTGCCTGGTTCGACAACCCGCAAATGCTGCGTTGGTACCCGAGCCTGGTCAGTGCGTTCATGCTGGCGCTGTTCGGCCTGAGCCTGAAATACGGGCCGCCGATGGTCGAGCGCCTGGCACGCATGACCGAGCCGCAACTGCCCGAGAAAGCGGTGGTGTATACCCGCCAGGTCACCGTGGTGTGGAGTGCGTTTTTTCTGTGTAACGGCCTGCTCGCCGCCGCCCTCACCCTGTGGGCGCCGCTGAGCTGGTGGACGTTGTACAACGGCATGATCGCCTACGGGTTGATGGGGCTGTTGTTTGCCGTGGAATGGCTGGTACGACAAAGGGTTCGAGGCCGCGTATGAATTGGTTGAATCTTGAGCACTTGTTGCTTGAGCCTGTAGGTCAGCGTTGGGTCACCACCGAACCTGCCCTGGATCACCCACAGTTATGGGAGAAATCCCTGAGCCTGGCCGCCGGGTTGCAAGCCCGGGGCATCCAGCGCCTGGCGGTGCACCTGGAAGATGCCGGCTTGCTCGCGATCGCCCTGCTGGGTGCATGGCGGGCCGGGGTGAACGTGTTGTTGCCCGCCGACCTGCAACCTCAAACGCGCCAACGCTGGGACGACGCCGTCGACGCCTGGCTGACCGAGGCCAGCGAGCTGGAAGCGCTCTATCAAGCGCCATTGAGCGCCGCGGCCCTGGACCTGGACGCCTGCTGCCTGAGCCTGTGCACCTCCGGTTCCAGTGGCGAACCCAAGCGCATCGACAAAACCCTGCGCCAGATGGCCAATGAGGTCCGGGCGCTGGAAACCCTGTGGGGCGCCGACCTCGGTGAGGCCTGCATCATCGGCAGCGTCGCCACCCAGCATATCTATGGTTTGCTGTTCCGGGTGCTGTGGCCGCTGTGTGCCGGGCGTACGTTTGTGCGTCAGCAGCTGGCGTTCCCCGAAGATTTACAGCGCGCCAGCCGCGAACACCCGCAGTTCGCCTGGGTCGCCAGCCCGGCGCTGCTCAAACGCATGAGCGACAACCTCGACTGGCCGGCCCTCACACCGGTCAAGCGGGTGTTCTCCTCCGGAGGCGCGTTACCCCTTGAAGCCGCCAGCAGCCTTCATCAACGCTTGCAGCAGTGGCCGACCGAAATCCTCGGCAGCTCGGAAACCGGCGGCATCGCCTGGCGCCAGGGCGCACAACCGTGGCAGCCGTTTGCCGACGTGCACCTGACCCAGGACGCCGACGGTGCCTTGCGCATTGCCTCGCCGTACCTGCCCGCCGGGCATATCGAGCACACCGCCGACGCCGCAAATATCCATGCCGACGGCCGCTTCGAATTGCTGGGCCGCCTGGACCGCATCGTCAAGCTGGAAGAGAAACGCATCTCCCTGCCGATGCTCGAACAAGCGCTGGCCGACCATGCCTGGGTCGCCGAAACCCGCCTTGGCGTGGTGCAGGAGAACCGCGCGTCCCTCGGTGCCCTCGTGGTGCTCAGCGCTGAAGGCTTGCATGCCCTGCGCAATCAGGGCCGGCGCACCGTCACCCAAACCCTGCGCCAGCACCTGAGCCAACACTGCGAAGCCCTGGCCCTGCCCCGCCGCTGGCGCCTGTTGCGCCAGTTGCCGTTGAACAGCCAGGGCAAGTTGCCCCAGGCTGACGTCGAAGCCCTGTTGCTGGCGCCCCGCCCTAAAGCGCCGGAAGTGCTGGAGCACGTCGAAGCCAACGGCGAGTGGACCCTGCAACTGGCGATCCCGCCGGACCTCGCCTACTTCAGCGGCCACTTCCCGCAAACCCCGGTGCTGCCGGGTGTGGTGCAGGTGGATTGGGCCCTGAACCTGGGCCAACAACTGCTCAACCTGCCGGGGCAATTCGCCGGGATGGAAGTGCTCAAGTTCCAGCAACTGGTGCGCCCGGACGACCGGATCGAACTGCACCTGCGGTTCGATCAGGAGCGCAGCAAGCTGTACTTCGCCTACCGCAATGAGACGGCGGCCTGCTCCAGTGGGCGTATTCTTTTGGAGCTGGCGAGTGAATAACCCTCTGTGGCGCTGCCGTTCCCTGTGGCGAGGGGGCTTGTCCCCCGTTGGGCTGCGAAGCAGCCCCAAAACCGGTGGAGGCGTTCTGCCTGACACACTGCGGGTACCTTATGGGGGCTGCTTCGCAGCCCAACGGGGGACAAGCCCCCTCGCCACAACAAGCCCCCTCGCCACAGGTTATCCGTCGAGCCAAAAAAGAGGCCCGCATGCATAACCCCTGCGCCCTGATCCCGGTCTACAACCACGAGGCCGCCGTGCCCGCCGTGGTCCGCACCGTGCTGGACAGCGGCCTGCCGTGCCTGCTGGTAGACGACGGCAGCAGCGCCGCCTGCGCCGCCGTGCTGGCGCAACTGGCAAGCCTCGACAACGTCTTCCTGTTGACCCTGCCCACCAACCAGGGCAAGGGCGCCGCGGTGATGGCCGGCTTTCGCGAAGCCGCGCGCCTGGGCTTCTCCCATGCCCTGCAAGTGGACGCCGATGGCCAACACGACCTGCGGGAAGTCGGCACCTTCCTCGACGCCTCGCGCACCCACCCGAACGCGGTGATCTGCGGCTACCCGGAATACGACGACAGCGTGCCCAAGGGCCGCCTTTACGCGCGCTACCTGACCCACGTGTGGGTGTGGATCAACACGTTGTCGCTGCAAATCCGCGACTCAATGTGCGGCTTTCGCGTGTATCCCTTGCCACCGGTATTGGCGCTGATGGGCTCGGCCAACATCGGCAAACGCATGGATTTCGACTCCGACATCCTGGTGCGCCTGGCATGGCGCAATCAGCCGATGCGCTGGCTGCCAACCAAGGTGCACTACCCGGCCGATGGCCTGTCGCACTTTCGCCTGTTCCATGACAACGCCCTGATTTCCTCGATGCACACCCGGCTGTTCTTCGGCATGTTGGTACGTGCCCCGATGATCCTCTGGCACCGGTGGAAAGCATGACCCAGGACACTAAACACTGGGCCGACCGCGAAGAACGCGGCAGTTTCTGGCTGATGAAATTCACCGCCTTCGCCGCCAAAGTCCTCGGGCGCCGGCTGTTGAGCCCGCTGCTGTACGGCATCGTTTTCTACTTCTTCCTGTTCGGCCGCACCGCGCGTCAAAGCGCCTGGCAGTACCAGCAGCGGCTGGCCGACTGGAGCCAGCGCGACGACCTGCGCCCCACCCACAGACGGGTCTTCGGACAGTTCATGGCCTTCGCCGATGCGTTGCTGGACAAGCTCGACGTGTGGAACGGCAAGCTGCGCCTGGACCAGATCGAAATCATCGACTCGGCCCAACTGCGCGGCCAACTGCGCAGCGAACGCGGCCAGATGCTGGTGGGCGCGCACCTGGGCAATCTTGAAGTGTGCCGCGCCCTCGCCGAACTGGGCGAAAAGGTCACCATGAACGTGCTGGTGCACACCAAGCACGCCGAACGCTTCAACCGGATCCTGGGCGAAGCCGGGGCGACCCATTTGCGCCTGATCCAGGTCAGCGAACTCGACCCTGCGGTAATGATGATGCTCAGCCAGCGCCTGGACGACGGCGAGTGGCTGGCGATTGCCGGCGACCGCGTGCCGCTGCATGGCGGGCGCACGGTGCGGGTGGATTTCCTCGGCCATGACGCCGCCTTTCCCCAGGGCCCGTGGCTGCTGGCCGGCCTGCTGAAATGCCCGGTCAACCTGCTGATGTGCTTGAAGCATCAAGGCCGTTATCGCCTGATCATCGAGCCGTTCGCCCGCCTGATCGAATGGAAACGCAGCGACCGCCAGCAGGTGATCGCCCAATGGACCGCCCGCTACGCCGAGCGCCTGGGCCAGTTCTGCCTGGAAGCGCCTCAACAATGGTTCAACTTTTACCCTTTCTGGAAGACCGATGACGACGCATCTTGAGCCGGTAACCTTCGGCGAACTCCCCCTGCGCATCGAAGACGTGCTGGCCCTGGCCAACCGTCAGGCGCCGACTCAACTGCAAGCCGATGCCGCGTATCTCCAGCGTATCGCCAAGGGCGCGCAGTTCCTCGATTCGTTGCTGGACAAGGAAGGCGTGATCTACGGCGTGACCACCGGCTACGGCGACTCATGCGTGGTGGCGGTGCCGTTGCAGCACGTCGAAGCGCTGCCCCGCCACCTTTACACCTTCCACGGCTGCGGCCTGGGCAAGTTGCTGGACGCGCAAGCCACACGCGCCGTGCTGGCCGCGCGGTTGCAGTCGCTGTGCCACGGCGTGTCCGGGGTACGCGTGGAGTTGCTGGAACGCCTGCACGCGTTCCTTGAATTCGACGTGCTGCCGCTGATTCCGGAAGAAGGCTCGGTGGGTGCCAGCGGTGATTTGACGCCGCTGTCCTACGTGGCTGCGACCTTGTCCGGCGAGCGCGAGGTGATGTTCCGTGGCGAACGTCGCCAGGCCGCCGACGTGCACCGCGAGCTGGGCTGGGACCCGCTGGTGCTGCGCCCGAAAGAAGCCCTGGCCTTGATGAACGGCACCGCGGTGATGACCGGCCTCGCCTGCCTGGCTTTCGCCCGCGCCGACTACCTGCTGCAACTGGCCACGCGCATCACCGCGCTGAACGTAGTGGCGCTGCAAGGCAACCCGGAGCATTTCGACGAGCGCCTGTTTGCCGCCAAGCCGCACCCGGGGCAGATGCAAGTCGCCGCCTGGCTACGCAAAGACCTGGCAATTGACGCACCCACCGCGCCGCTGCATCGCCTGCAAGATCGCTATTCGCTGCGCTGCGCGCCCCACGTGTTGGGCGTGTTGGCCGACAGCCTGAACTGGCTGCGCTCGTTCATCGAGATCGAACTCAACAGCGCCAACGACAACCCGATCATCGACGCCGAAGAAGAACGCGTGCTGCACGGCGGCCACTTCTACGGCGGCCACATTGCCTTCGCCATGGACAGCCTCAAGACCCTGGTCGCCAACGTCGCCGACCTGCTGGACCGCCAGCTCGCCCTGCTGGTGGACGTGCGTTACAACCACGGCCTGCCGAGCAATCTGTCGGGGGCGCCAGCCGAGCGGGCGATGATCAACCACGGCTTCAAGGCCGTGCAGATCGGCACCAGCGCCTGGACCGCCGAGGCGCTGAAAAACACCATGCCGGCCAGCGTGTTCTCACGCTCCACCGAATGCCACAACCAGGACAAGGTGAGCATGGGCACCATCGCCGCCCGCGACGCCATTCGCGTGCTGGAGCTGACCGAACAAGTCGCCGCCGCCACCTTGCTGGCCGCCAACCAGGGCGTTTGGCTGCGGGCCCAGGCTGAGGACGCGCGCCCGCTGCCACCGGCGCTGGCCGCCATGCACGAAGAATTGGCCAAGGACTTCCCGCCGGTCATCGAAGACCGCGCCCTGGAAGGCGAACTGCGCCTGTGCCTGAAACGCATCGCCGAGCAACACTGGAGGCTGCATGCGTAGCCAGGGCGTGTTGCACTGCGACACTGAAATCCTCGTGCCGTTTTTCGACATCGACACCATGAACGTGGTGTGGCACGGGCACTACGTGAAGTACCTGGAAGTCGCCCGTTGCGCCTTGCTGGACAAGCTCGGCCACAACTACACCACGATGCTGGAGTCGGGCTACGCCTGGCCGGTGATCGATATGCAGCTGCGGTATGTGCGCGGCGCGACCTTCGGCCAGACCATCACTGTGCGTGCCAGCCTGGTGGAGTGGGAGAACCGCTTGAAGGTCAATTACCTGATCAGCGACAAGGCCACCGGCGAGCGCCTGACCCGCGCCAGCACCGTGCAAGTGGCGGTAGAGATTGCCAGCCGCGAAATGCAGTTGGCGTCGCCGAAGGTGTTTGTCGAAGCGGTTGAGAGGGCGTTGGCATGAAAGCGTTAATCGTTCTGGCGGGCTTGCTGCTGAGCCTCAGCGCCCATGCCTTCGACCTGCAACAACTCAGCGACCAGTTGGCAAAGCCGTCGGTGATCCACGGCAACTTCATCCAGGAAAAACACCTGCGCGCCCTGCCGCAGCCACTGGCCAGCAAGGGCACCTTTGTGCTGGCCAAGGACCACGGCCTGTTGTGGCTGCTGAAAACCCCGCTGCAACAGGACTACCGCATCAGCGCCAACGGCATCGCCCGGCGTGATGCCAACGGCTGGCAACTGCTGCCGAACAAGAGCGCCGGTGCCGAGCAGAACCGTTTGTTCCTGGCCGTGTTGCAGGGCGACAGCAGCGGCTTGCAACGTGACTTCGAGCTGCAACTGCAAGGCGACGCCCAGCAGTGGAAACTCACGCTGATCCCGCGCTCGCTCCTGCTCAAGCAGGTGTTCACCCGGATCAATATCGACGGCGGCGAACTGGTGCAAAAAATCGAGCTGCTGGAAACCCAAGGCGACAGCACCGTACTGCGCATGCAGGACAGCACCAGCAGCCAACCCTTGAGCGACGCGGAGCAACACGACTTTGCCGAGTGAACGCTGGTTGCCGCGCCTGTTCCTGATCCTGCTGGTGGCCGTGTTGGCCCTGGCGGGCTGGCAATGGCGCCATGGCGCGCCGCTGTCGGCGAACCTGATGGAACTGGTGCCCGGCACCGCACCGGACGCCTTGGAGCTGCGCGCCGAACAACGCATGCAGGAACCGCTGAACCGCGAAATGCTGGTGCTGGTGGGGCATGCCGACCGGCAAAAAGCCGTGGCCCTGGCCCAGCAATTGGGCGAGCGCTGGCAAGCCAGCGGCCTGTTTGAAAAGGTCCAGTGGAACCTGCAAGCCGACCTCCCGGCCCTGCGTCAGCAGTTGCTGCAAGGCCGGCTGGCAATGCTCTCGGCCAAAGACCGCGAGCAGTTGATCGACGAGCCCCAGGCGTTTATTCAGCAGCGCGTTCAGGCGCTGTTCGACCCGTTCGCCGGTTTCAGCCTGGTGCCGAGCCAGGACGACTGGCTGGGCCTCACCGGGCGCATCCAGAACAGCCAGCCGCAGCACGGTTCGGTGCAGCTGGATATCGGCAGCGGCGCGTTGATCGCCGATGCCGACGGCAAAAGCTGGGTGCTGCTGCGGGCGCGCACCACCGGCAATGCCTTCGACATGAAACTGCCGCTGCAAGTGGCCGAATTGCTCAAGGCCAGCCGCGGGCAGGCCGACCAGCAAGGCGCGCAATTGCTCGCTGCCAGCGGCCTGCTGTATGCGGCCAACGGTCAGCAGCAGGCGACACGGGAAATCACCTGGGTGGGCGGCGGCGCGACAGTCGGGATTCTGTTGCTGTTGCTGCTGGCTTTCCGGCGCTGGCGGGTGTTGCTGGCGTTTGTGCCGGTGCTGGTGGGCATGTTGTTTGGCGCGGTGGCGTGTGTGGCGCTGTTCGGGCATATGCATGTCATCACGCTGGTGCTGGGCTCAAGCCTGATCGGCGTGGCGGTGGATTACCCGCTGCATTACCTGTCCAAGAGCTGGAGCATGAGCCCGTGGCGCAGCTGGCCGGCGTTGCGCCTGACCTTGCCGGGCCTGAGCCTGAGCCTGGCCACCAGTTGCATCGGTTACCTGGCGCTGGCCTGGACACCGTTCCCGGCGCTGACGCAAATCGCGGTGTTCTCGGCAGCGGGCCTGGTGGGCGCTTACCTGTCGGCCGTGTGCCTGCTGCCGGCCCTGCTCAAGGGCGTCGACCTGCGCCCGGCCCAATGGCCGCTGCGCATTGCCGAGTTCCTGCTGAGCGTGCGCGAGTCGCTGCTCAAGCGCCTGCCCAGCCCGGTGTTGCTGGTACTGGTGCTGGTGTTTTGCGCCGGCGGCCTGTGGCACCTGAACAGCAAAAACGATATCCGCCAATGGATCGGTGCCCCGCCGCAGCTGCTGCAGGAAGCCCAGGCCGTTGCGCGCATTACCGGGTTCCAACCCACCAGCCAGTTCTTCCTGGTGCGGGCAGACAATCAGCCGCAGTTGCTGGAGCGTCAGGCCGCCCTGAGCCAGCGTCTGGATCAGTTGGTGAACATGGACAAGCTCCAGGGTTACCTGGCACTCAACCAGTTGGTCAGCGCGCCGGCCGAGCAACAGCAACTGCGTGACGCCCTGAACACGTTGCCGCAGTACTGGCAGCCATTGCTCGACCTTGGCGTGCCTGCCAGCGCGTTGCAAGCCGAGCTGGCCCAGTTGCAAGCCCTGCCCACCGAAGACATCGACGCCGCCTTGGTTGGCCCGTTGGCCGAGCCGTGGCGCACGCTGTGGCTGGGCAATGTCGACGGCGGCGTGGCGGCCATGGTGAGCCTGCAGGGCTTGAACAACCCGGCCCTGCTGCGGGTGCAGGCCCTGGATCTGCCTGGCGTGCAGTTGGTGGATCGCCTGGGCGACTTGAACCAGGTGTTTGCCGCCACGCAGATCAGCGCGGCCGAATTGAAGTTGATGTCGTGCGTGTTGATCGTGCTGCTGCTGATCCTGCCGTTCGGCTTCGGCGGTGCCCTGCGTATCGTCGCCCTGCCGCTGCTGGCGGCGCTGTGCAGCCTGGCCAGCCTCGGTTGGCTGGGGCAACCACTGACGTTGTTCAGCCTGTTTGGCCTGCTGCTGGTGACCGCCATCAGCGTCGACTACGCGATCCTGATGCGTGAACAAATTGGCGGCGCCGCCGTGAGCCTGTTGGGCACACTGTTGGCCGCCGTGACTACTTGGCTATCGTTCGGCCTGCTGGCTATTTCCAGCACACCGGCGGTGAGTAATTTTGGGCTGTCGGTGAGCCTGGGGCTGGCGTTCAGCTTCATGCTGGCGCCGTGGGCCGCCCCGTCCGGGACAAGGAAGAAAAGATGAGCAGCCCGTATTTAAGTAAGAACTACGTTGAGGAAACCAAATTCGGCTTCTGGTTCCTGCGCAGCCACACCTGGCAGCACCATGTGCTGCGCGTGGCAATCAACGATCTGCGCGGCCTGTTCAGCGACCCGCTGCCGGTTGCCCCGGTGCTGCTGGACGCCGGCTGCGGCCAGGGCAAATCGTTCCAGTACCTGCAGCAGGTGTTCGCCCCCGAGCGGCTGATCGGCCTGGACGCAGACCCGCACAGTCTCGATCTGAGCCGTGCTGAAGCTGCGCGCCAGGGCTTGTCCATCGAGTTGATCGGCAGCGACTGCGCGACCCTCGATGTGCCCGACGCCAGTGTCGATGTGCTGTTCTGTCACCAGACGTTCCATCATCTGGTGGAGCAACATCGCGCCCTGAAAGAGTTCTACCGGGTGCTCAAGCCGGGCGGCTATTTGCTGTTCGCCGAGTCCACCGAAGCCTACATCGACACCTGGGTGATTCGCTGGCTGTTCCGTCACCCGATGCATGTGCAAAAAAGCGCAGAAGAGTACCTTGAGATGATCCGCGAGCAGGGCTTTGAGTTCGGCCCGCAGAACGTCTCATACCCGTACCTGTGGTGGAGCCGCGCCACCGATTTCGGCCTGCTTGAGCGCTGGGGCCTGCGCCAGCCGCTGCCGGCCGGCCAGCGTGAAGAAACCCTGGTCAACGTGGTCGCCCGCAAACCTTTAGCGAGCCCTGAAACATGATCCGAATGCTGTTGATCGGCTGCCTGTTGCTGCTGAATGCGTGCGCGAGCCAGCCACCGCTGCCGTCGAAAAGCCCGGTGCTGAGCCTGCCGCTGCAACTGCACGTGCAGCGTGAACAGGACGGCCAGCGCCAGGACTGGTTGCTGGTGATGCAGCGCGAAGGCGGCGGGATCCGCTGGTCGATGATGGACCCGCTGGGCATTCCCCAGGCCCGTCAGAAGTTGATCAACGGCGCCTGGCAGGCTGACGGTTTGTTGCCACCCAATCCACAGGCGCGGGAGCTGTTCGCCGCGCTGTTGTTCGCCCTGACCTCGGCGGATGAAGTCTCCGCGTTGTACCCCGGCACCCAGGAAATGGACCTGACGCGCACCCTGCCGTCCCACTGGAAGATCACCTATCACTCCTCCCTGGTGTTTCGCGTGGACGTGATCGGGCAACACCTGGCCTACCGCGTCTCGCCGCTTGAGGCCGCCCGATGACCGCCTACCTCAATGCCCTTGGCATGATTTGCGCCCTGGGCCGTGACAAGCGCGAAGTCAGCCGCAGCCTGTTTGCTGGCGACTGCTCCGGCATGCGCGCCGAAAGCGGCTGGGTGCCGGAGCGTGTGTTGCCGGTGGCCGGCGTACACGGTGAGCTGGCGGCAATCCCGCCCGGGCTGGAGTCCCATCGCAGCCGCAATAACCAACTGTTGCTGGAAGCGGCGTTGCAGATTGACGGCGAGATCCGCCATGCGATCCAGACGTTCGGTGCATCGCGCATCGGCATCGTGCTCGGCACCAGCACCTCGGGCATCGATGAGGCCAGCCGCGGTATCGCCCACTACCTGCGGGAGAAGCAGTTCCCCGGCGACTACGACTACCAGCAACAGGAGCTCGGCGCCCCGGCCAATTTCCTCGCCGAGTGGCTGCAACTGAGCGGCCCGGCCTATGTGATTTCTACTGCCTGCACCTCCAGCGCCCGGGCGCTGATGAGTGCCCAGCGCCTGTTGGATCTGGGCGTGTGCGATGCGGTGATCTGCGGTGGCGTCGACACGCTGTGCAAGCTGACCCTCAATGGTTTCTCGTCGCTGGAAGCGGTGTCGGCACAGCGCTGCAACCCGTTCTCGGCGAACCGTAACGGGATCAATATCGGCGAAGCGGCGGTGCTGTTCCTGATGAGCAAGACCCCGGCGCCGGTCGCGCTGTTGGGCAGTGGCGCCAGTTGCGACGCCCACCATATTTCCGCCCCCGAGCCCACCGGCAAGGGCGCGCTGCAGGCGATGCGCAAAGCCCTGGCCAGCGCAAAACTGGCGCCCGGGCAGATCGGCTACCTGAACCTGCACGGCACCGCCACGCAGCATAACGACGCCATGGAAGCCCTGGCGGTCGCGGCCCTGTTCCCGGACGGCGTGGCCTGTTCGTCGACCAAGCCCATGAGCGGCCACACCCTGGGCGCCGCCGGCGCGCTGGAAGCGGCATTCTGCTGGCTGAGCCTGGCGCAAGGGGTGGTGCCGCCGCATGTCTGGGATGGCCAGGCCGACCCCGAGCTGCCCGTACTGAAGTGGGCGTCGCCCGGCGACACCCTGGAAAAACGCTGCCTGATGAGCAACTCGTTTGCCTTCGGCGGCAACAACGTCAGCCTGATTATCGGAGACGCCCCATGATCAATTGGCCGCTCGCCGACCTGCTGCCCCACGCCGGTGACATGATCCTGATCGATCAGGTCCTGAGCTTTGATGAAGAACAGATCCGCACCCGCCTGACGGTCAAGCCCGGCGGTCTTTTCAACCGTGCCGACGGCAGCCTGCCCGCGTGGGTCGGCGTTGAGTTGATGGCGCAAAGCGTCGCCGCCTACGCCGGTTGCCGTGCGCGCCAGAAAGGCGAGGCCGTGGAATTGGGTTTCCTGCTGGGCACGCGCAAATTCGAGTGCAACGTCGAGCACTTTCCTGCCGGCACCGAGCTGACCATCCACGGCCTGCGCTCCCTGGAAGACGACAACGGCATGGGTGTGTTCGAATGCCACCTCACCGGTGACGGTATCCAGGCGAGTGCACGCTTGAACGTATTTCGACCGCCCCAGGCGGCCAACTATTTAGATGAATCGAAGGACACCACGCCATGACTGAATCCGTATTGGTGACCGGCTCCAGCCGTGGCATCGGCCGCGCTATCGCTTTGCGCCTGGCCCAGGCCGGGCACGACATCGTGCTGCATTGCCGCAGCGGGCGTGCCGAGGCGGATGCAGTGCAGGTCGACATCGAAGCCCTGGGTCGCAAGGCGCGGGTGTTGCAATTCGATGTGGCGGATCGCGCCAGTTGCAAAGCGATCCTTGAAGCCGACGTGGAAGCCCATGGCGCGTATTACGGCGTGGTCCTCAACGCCGGGCTGACCCGCGACGGCGCGTTCCCGGCGCTGTCGGAAGACGACTGGGACGTGGTGATGCGCACCAACCTCGACGGGTTCTACAACGTACTGCACCCGGTAATGATGCCGATGATTCGTCGTCGCGCGGCAGGCCGCATCGTGTGCATCACCTCGGTGTCCGGTCTCATCGGCAACCGTGGCCAGGTCAACTACAGCGCGTCCAAGGCCGGCTTGATCGGCGCCGCCAAGGCCCTGGCCATCGAGCTGGGCAAGCGCAAGATCACCGTCAACTGCGTGGCCCCCGGGCTGATCGACACGGCGATGCTGGATGAAAATGTGCCGGTGGAAGAGCTGATGAAAATGATCCCGGCCCAACGCATGGGCACTCCGGAAGAAGTGGCCGGGGCGGTGAATTTCCTGATGTCGGCGGAAGCCGGCTACATCACCCGCCAGGTACTGGCCGTGAATGGAGGCCTGTGCTGATGAAACGCGTGGTGGTCACCGGCATGGCCGGCATTACGTCCCTGGGCAGCGATTGGGCAACCATCGCCGCCAACTTCCGCGCCAACCGCAGCGGTATTCGGCGCATGGACGAGTGGGATCGCTTCACCGAGCTGAACACGCGATTGGCCGGGCCGATCGATGATTTCGTGGTGCCCGCCCACTGGACCCGCAAGCAACTGCGCAGCATGGGCCGGGTTTCCCGCCTGGCGGTATGGGCGGCGGAACAGGCACTGAAAGACGCGGGTTTGCTGGGCGACGAGTCGATCAAGGACGGACGCATGGGCGTGGCCTGCGGCTCGTCCACCGGCAGCACCGACGAGATCAAGGCCTTCGGCAACATGCTGCTGAACTCGGTGGCCGAGGGGCTGAACGCCAACTCCTATGTGCGGATGATGCCCCACACCACGGCGGCGAATATCAGCATCTTTTTTGGTCTCACCGGCCGGCTGATCCCGACGTCCAGCGCGTGCACCAGTGGCAGCCAGGGCATCGGCTACGCCTATGAAGCCATCAAGTTTGGCCGCTTGCCGCTGATGCTGGCGGGGGGCGCGGAAGAGCTGTGTCCTACCGAAGCCATGGTCTTCGATGCCTTGTACGCCACCAGCCTGAAAAACGATGCACCGCAAACCAGCCCGCGCCCCTACGACAGTGGGCGCGACGGCCTGGTGATCGGTGAAGGCGGCGGCATCCTGGTGCTCGAAGAGCTGGAACACGCACTGGCCCGTGGTGCGCATATCCACGCCGAAATCGTCGGCTTCGGCAGCAACGCCGACGGCCAGCACACCACGCGTCCGGAACAGGCCACCATGCGCCGTGCCATGGAACTGGCCCTGGAAGACGCCGGGCTGCAGCCCGACGCCATCGGCTACGTGAACGGCCATGGCACCGCCACCGACCAGGGCGACATCGCCGAAACCCTGGCCACCAGCAGCCTGTTCGGCAGCCGCATGCCCATCAGTTCGCAGAAGAGTTTCCTCGGGCATACCCTGGGCGCGTGCGGCGCGCTGGAGTCGTGGTTCAGCATCGAGATGATGAACCGCGACCAGTACGTGCACACCTTCAACCTCGACGACATCGACCCGCGCTGCGGCGAACTGGACTACCTGCAAGGTGAGTTCCGCGAGCTGCACAGCGACTACGTGATGAACAACAATTTTGCCTTTGGCGGCGTCAACACCTCGCTGATTTTCCGCCGCTGGGCGTAAGTTTTTTTACTGACTGGAGAAATGGAATGTCTTCCCTGCTACGCGCAACACTCCTTGCTTTGGCCCTGCTCACCACCGCTGGCTGCACCAACAAACCGGTGCTCAACACCCAGCACGACTTGCCGGCGAACCCGCAGATCAACGAAGAAAAAATGAAGCAGACCATCGTCGCGGCCCTGAACAAGCGCGAATGGGTGGTGCAGCGCCTGAGCCCGCAACTGGTCCAGGCCGAGATCAACGTGCGCAACCAGTTCCACGCTGAAATCGACATCCGCTACACCGCGACCAGCTACGCCATCACCTACCGCGACAGCCGCGACCTGGGCTACAAGGACGGCAAGATTCATCGCAACTACAACCGCTGGGTGAGCATGCTGGACCGGGATATTCTGGCGGCTTTGCGCACCAACGGGGTGAGTGATACGGGGTCGGCGGCGCAGTTGTTCCAGCAGACTGGGACTTCGAAGCAAAACTGAAATACCAGAAACGACAAAGGGCGCCTTTCGGCGCCCTCTTCACAAACAGGTTGGCTTGTCATCGCCGGTTCCTGCCTGGCTCTGCGATGGCTGGTTGCCCAGGATCCTCAGAGTCTCACAAGCCCCTTTCGGGAACTCGGCCAGTATGCCTGAAAATCTGCACCCGGCAATCAGTGGCAAAGCGCCTTGCCTTGCGAAGATCAAAGGTGGGAGCTGTCGAGCTTTAGCGAGGCTGCGATGGCGTCGGCACTATCAACATTGATGTTGCCTGACCTACCGCTATCGCAGCCTCGCTAAAGCTCGACAGCTCCCACACTGGATTTACATCGTCCATGGCTTGACCTACTGCCCCCTCGCCACAAGCAGCTCAACAAACGCTTTCGCCATCGGCGTCTGCTGGCCCTTGCGCTGCACCAGCCACACCGCCGTCACCGCTTCCTGGTCCAGCAAGGTGCGGTAAACCACGCCATCAATGCGGATCCGCTGATACGACGCCGGCAGCACCGAGACCCCCAACCCCGCCGCCACCAGACCAATGATCGTCATCGCCTCCCCGGCCTCCTGGGCGAAGTGCGGGCTGAACCCTGCATCACGCGCCAGGTTCAGCAACTGGGCATACAAGCCGCTGCCGTAAGTCCGCGGGAAAAATACAAACGGCTCTTCGGCCAATTGCGCCAGGTGCAAACCGCGCTCGCTGCCTTCCACCAACGGATGCCCGGCGTTCAGCACGGCCACCAAGGGTTCGCGCATCAGTTCCACGACGCTCAGGGAATCAGGCAACGGCAACGGCCGCATCAACCCCACCTGTATCGACTCATCCACCAGCGACTCGGCCACTTCCGTACTGCTCATCTCCTGCAGATTCAAATGCACCGCCGGGAACGCCTGGCGAAACGCGAAGATCGCCTGCGGGATGCTGGAGTTGAACGGCGCAGAAGACGTGAAGCCAATCTTCAGCTCACCCAGTTCCCCCAACTGCGCCCGACGCGCCACGTCAGCGGCTTTATCCACCTGCGCCAGCACCAGACGCGCCTCTTGCAGGAACAACCGGCCCGCCTCGCTTAGCTCGACCCGACGATTGGTACGCTCAAACAACCGCGCACCAATTTCCTGCTCCAGCGCCTGGATCTGCTGGCTCAGGGGCGGTTGGGAGATCCCCAGCACCTGCGCGGCGCGGCCAAAATGCAGCTCTTCAGCCACGGCAATGAAGTAACGCAGGTGGCGCAATTCCATGAAAACCTCATTAGGTCGTAAAAGCTCTTAAACAGGTCGAACAATATATTGGAAAGAATCATTAGGGAGCTATATTCTTTTTTGCATTGCCAGCCCTGGCAGTCTTTCCTCCCCGAGGTCCCGCGTGAAATCTGCTGTCGCTCCGCTCGCTCAAGAAGTACCGCCCACCGCCCTCGATGACGTGGTGGCACAGCTCAACGAGCAGTTCATCGAAAAAGGCACCCCGATGTTCATGCGCACGGTGCTGGCGCTGTTTTCCGGCGGTTTCGCCACCTTCGCCCTGCTCTACTGCGTACAGCCGATGATGCCGGCGCTGTCCCACGAATTTTCCATCAATGCCGCGCAAAGCAGCCTGATTCTCTCGGTGGCCACCGGCATGCTCGCCATTGGCCTGCTGATCACCGGGCCGATTTCCGACACCCTGGGACGAAAGCCGGTGATGGTTGCCGCGCTGTTCTGCGCCGCGCTGTGCACCATCGCCAGCGGCCTGATGCCGAGCTGGGAAGGCATCCTGCTGATGCGCGCACTGGTGGGCCTGTCTCTCAGCGGCCTGGCAGCGGTGGCCATGACCTACCTGAGCGAAGAAATTCACCCGCAACACATCGGCCTGGCCATGGGCCTGTACATCGGCGGTAACGCCATTGGCGGGATGAGCGGGCGCTTGATCATCGGGGTCTTGATCGACTTCGTCAGCTGGCACACCGCGATGCTGATCATCGGCGCCCTGGCGCTGATCGCGGCCACGGTGTTCTGGAAAATCCTCCCCGAATCGCGCAACTTCCGCGCCAGCACCCTGCACCCGCGCAGCCTGATCGACGGCTTCACCCTGCACTTCAAGGATGCCGGCCTGCCTTGGCTGTTCCTCGAAGCCTTCGTGTTGATGGGCGCCTTTGTGACGATGTTCAACTACATCGGCTACCGCTTGCTGGCTGCCCCGTACGATTTGAGCCAGGCGGTGGTAGGCCTGCTGTCGCTGGTGTACCTCTCGGGCATCTACAGCTCGGCGAAAATCGGCTCCCTGGCCGACCGCCTCGGCCGCCGTCGTGTGCTGTGGGGGACGATCGTGCTGATGCTCGGCGGCATCGCCCTGACCCTGTTCACCCCGCTGTGGCTGGTGGTTCCGGGCATGCTGATCTTCACCTTCGGCTTCTTTGGCGCCCACTCGGTGGCCAGCAGCTGGATCGGCCGCCGCGCCTTGAAGGCCAAGGGCCAGGCGTCGTCGTTGTACCTGTTCAGTTATTATGTCGGGTCGAGCATTGCGGGCACGGCGGGCGGTTTCTTCTGGCATTACGCCGGCTGGAACGGGATAGGCGGGTTTATCGTCGCGCTGTTGATCGTCGCGCTGCTGGTGGCGTTGAAGCTGGCGAAGTTGCCGCCGTTGCAGGAAGCCAAGGCTTAACCACCGCTCACAAAAAAGCCCGGCATCTGCCGGGCTTTTTCATTGCCGCATTATCACTCGTGATACTGCGCCGACAATTCATGCACCGCCCGCAGGAAAGCGCCGGCGTGCTCCGGATCAACTTCCGGGGTGATGCCGTGGCCAAGGTTGAACACGTGGCCACTGCCTTTGCCGTAGCTGGCGAGGATACGCCCGACTTCAGCGCGGATGGCTTCCGGCTTGGCGTACAGCACGGTCGGGTCCATGTTGCCTTGCAGCGCCACTTTGTTGCCTACACGGCGACGGGCTTCGCCGAGGTCGCAGGTCCAGTCCAGGCCCAGCGCGTCGGCGCCGGCGTCGGCGATGCTTTCCAGCCACAGGCCACCGCCCTTGGTGAACATGATGACCGGCACTTTGCGGCCTTCGTGCTCACGGATCAGGCCGCTGACGATTTTGCGCATGTAGGCCAGGGAGAACTCCTGGTACGCCGCCGCCGACAGGTTGCCGCCCCAGGTGTCGAAGATCTGCACCGCCTGGGCACCGGCCATGATCTGGCCGTTGAGGTAGGAAGTGACCGACTGCGCCAGCTTGTCCAGCAGCAGGTGCATGGCTTGCGGGTTGTCGTAGAGCATGGCCTTGGTCTTGCGGAAGTCTTTCGACGAGCCGCCTTCGACCATGTAGGTGGCCAGGGTCCACGGGCTGCCGGAGAAGCCGATCAGCGGCACGCGGCCGTTCAGCTCGCGGCGGATGGTGCTGACGGCGTCCATCACGTAGCCCAGGTCCTTGTGCGGATCAGGGATCGGCAGGGCTTCGATGTCGGCCAGGGTGCTGACGACTTTCTTGAAACGCGGGCCTTCGCCGGTTTCGAAGTACAGGCCTTGGCCCATGGCGTCGGGGATGGTCAGGATATCGGAGAAGAGGATGGCCGCATCCAGCTGTGGATAGCGGTCCAGCGGTTGCATCGTGACTTCGCAGGCGAACTCCGGGTTCATGCACAGGCTCATGAAGTCGCCAGCGTGGGCGCGACTGGCGCGGTATTCCGGCAGGTAGCGACCGGCCTGGCGCATCATCCACACAGGGGTGACGTCCACGGGTTGCTTGAGCAGGGCACGAAGGAAACGGTCGTTCTTGAGGGCAGTCATGTCGGCATCCGCAAAAAAAGTGCGGGCATTTTCTCAGAGCGCGACGCAAAAGGCACGGAGTGAGCCGTGCCTTTTGTCTATCGGGTCAATTTGTCGCAATGACTGGTATCACAAACCCCAATGTGGAATGGGGTTCGTGTGGGAGCTGGCTTGCCTGCGATGGCGGTGGTGAATTCAACATCGCTATCGCAGGCAAGCCAGCTCCCACATTTTGATCCCATTTCAACTCGAGATCGGGATCAGACCTGCAGGTAATCCAGGATCCCTTCAGCGGCATTGCGCCCTTCGAAGATCGCGGTTACCACCAGGTCAGAACCGCGAACCATGTCGCCACCGGCGAAGATTTTCGGGTTGCTGGTCTGGTGTTTGTACTGGCCTTGTTCCGGGGCGACGACGCGGCCCTGGCTGTCGGTCTGGATCTCGAACTGCT
This sequence comes from Pseudomonas sp. PAMC 25886, assembly GCF_000242655.1. Lineage (NCBI taxonomy): Bacteria > Pseudomonadati > Pseudomonadota > Gammaproteobacteria > Pseudomonadales > Pseudomonadaceae > Pseudomonas > Pseudomonas sp. PAMC 25886. The sequence goes on along the minus strand of NZ_AHHC01000029.1, from coordinate 66,479 downwards.
CGAACCACGGCGCCGGGCTTGGGCGGAAACCGAAGGCGATGACCACGGCGTCAGCCGGGATGATCTCTTCGGAACCCGGGATCGGCTCAGGGCTGCGACGGCCACGGGCGTCCGGTTCGCCGAGACGGGTCTCGACCACTTTCACGCCTTCGACACGGTCCTCGCCGACAATGGCGATCGGCTGGCGGTTGTAGAGGAATTTCACGCCTTCTTCCTTGGCGTTCTTCACCTCTTTGCGCGAGCCCGGCATGTTGGCTTCGTCACGACGGTACGCACAGGTCACCGACTTGGCGCCCTGGCGAATCGACGTACGGTTGCAGTCCATCGCGGTGTCACCACCGCCCAGTACCACGACCTTCTTGCCTTTCATGTCGACGAAATCTTCCGGCGACTTTTCAAAGCCCAGGTTGCGGTTGACGTTGGCGATCAGGAAATCCAGGGCGTCGTACACGCCCGGCAGGTCCTCACCGGCAAAGCCGCCCTTCATGTAGGTGTAGGTGCCCATGCCCATGAACACGGCATCGTATTCTTCGAGCAGTTGCTCCATGGTCACGTCTTTGCCGATTTCGGTATTGAGGCGGAACTCGATACCCATGCCGGTGAAGACTTCGCGACGATGGCTCAGTACGGTTTTTTCCAGCTTGAACTCGGGGATGCCGAAGGTCAGCAGGCCACCGATTTCCGGGTTCTTGTCGAACACCACCGGGGTCACGCCGCCACGCACCAGCACGTCGGCACAGCCCAGGCCCGCCGGGCCCGCGCCGATGATCGCGACGCGCTTGCCGGTCGGCTTGACCTTGGACATGTCCGGACGCCAGCCCATGGCGAACGCGGTGTCGGTGATGTACTTCTCCACCGAACCGATGGTCACCGCGCCGAAGCCGTCGTTGAGGGTGCACGCACCCTCGCACAGACGATCCTGCGGGCACACCCGACCGCAGACTTCCGGCAGGGTGTTGGTCTGGTGCGACAGCTCGGCGGCGGCGAGGATGTTGCCCTCGGCCACCAACTTCAGCCAGTTGGGAATGAAGTTGTGCACCGGGCACTTCCATTCGCAATACGGGTTACCGCACCCCAGGCAGCGGTGGGCCTGGTCGGCCGAGTGCTGGGGTTTGAAGGGCTCGTAGATTTCCACGAACTCTTTCTTGCGTTGACGCAACAGTTTCTTCTTCGGATCTTTGCGCCCGACATCGATGAACTGGAAGTCGTTATTCAGACGTTCAGCCATGTTAAAACCTCATCAAACTCTTCAGGCGCATATCACTGCGGGTTGGCACGGATGCTGGAAAGCAACGATTTCAGGTTGGCAGCCTTGGGCTTGACCAGCCAGAAACGGCGCAGGTAGTCATCGAGGTTTTCAGCGAGGTTACGACCCCATTCGCTGTTGGTTTCCTCGACATATTCGTCCAGCACATGCTGCAAGTGGTTGCGATAGGATTCCATCGCTTCGCCGCTGATCCGCTGGATCTCCACCAACTCGTGGTTCACCTTGTCGACGAAGGTGTTGTCCTGGTCGAGCACGTAGGCGAAACCGCCGGTCATGCCCGAACCGAAGTTGTAGCCGGTCTTGCCCAGCACCGCGACAAAGCCACCGGTCATGTACTCGCAGCAGTGATCGCCGGTGCCTTCCACCACGGTGTGGGCACCGGAGTTACGCACCGCGAAACGCTCACCCGCCGTACCGGCTGCAAACAGCTTGCCGCCGGTTGCGCCGTACAGGCAGGTGTTGCCGATGATCGCACTGTCTTGAGTCTTGTAGACGCTGCCCGCAGGCGGAACGATCACCAGCTTGCCGCCGGTCATGCCCTTGCCCACGTAGTCGTTGGCGTCGCCTTCGAGGTACATGTTCAGGCCACCGGCGTTCCAGACGCCGAAGCTCTGGCCAGCGGTGCCCTTGAAGCGGAAGGTGATCGGCGCCTTGGCCATGCCCTGGTTACCGTGCTTGCGTGCGATTTCGCCGGAGATGCGTGCGCCGATGGAACGGTCGCAGTTGCAGATATCCAGGGCGAATTCGCCGCCGCTCGCGTCGTTGATCGAGGAGCTGGCCATGTCGACCATCTTCTCGGCCAGCAGGCCCTTGTCGAACGGCGGGTTGCGGTCAACCTGGCAGAACTGTGGCTTGTCGGCCGGGATGTGATCGCTGCCCAACAGCGGCGTCAGGTCCAGGTGCTGCTGCTTGGCGGTCTGGCCTTCGAGGATGTCCAGCAGATCGGTACGGCCGATCAGCTCTTCCAGGGAGCGCACACCCAGCTTGGCCAGCCACTCACGGGTTTCTTCGGCGACGTAGGTGAAGAAATTCACCACCATGTCGACGGTGCCGATGTAGTGGTCCTTGCGCAGCTTCTCGTTCTGAGTGGCCACGCCGGTGGCGCAGTTGTTCAGGTGGCAGATGCGCAGGTATTTGCAGCCCAGGGCGATCATTGGCGCGGTGCCGAAGCCGAAGCTTTCGGCGCCGAGGATCGCGGCCTTGATCACGTCGAGGCCGGTTTTCAGGCCACCGTCGGTTTGCACCCGGACCTTGCCGCGCAGGTCGTTGCCGCGCAGGGTCTGGTGAGTTTCCGCCAGGCCCAGTTCCCAAGGCGCGCCAGCGTACTTGATGGAGGTCAGCGGCGAAGCGCCGGTGCCGCCGTCGTAGCCGGAGATGGTGATCAGGTCGGCATAGGCCTTGGCCACACCGGCGGCGATGGTGCCCACGCCGGCTTCTGCTACCAGTTTCACCGAGACCAGCGCCTGCGGGTTGACTTGTTTCAGGTCGAAAATCAGCTGCGACAAATCCTCGATGGAGTAGATGTCGTGGTGCGGCGGCGGCGAAATCAGGGTCACGCCCGGCACTGCGTAACGCAGTTTGGCGATCAGACCGTTGACCTTGCCGCCAGGCAGTTGCCCGCCTTCACCCGGCTTGGCGCCCTGGGCCACCTTGATCTGCAGCACTTCGGCGTTGACCAGGTATTCCGGGGTCACGCCGAAACGGCCCGTGGCGACCTGTTTGATTTTCGAGCTCTTGATGGTGCCGTAACGCGCCGGGTCTTCACCGCCTTCGCCGGAGTTAGAACGCGCACCCAGGCGGTTCATGGCTTCGGCCAGGGCTTCGTGAGCCTCAGGCGACAAGGCGCCCAGGGAAATACCGGCGGAGTCGAAACGCTTGAGGATCGACTCCAGTGGTTCGATCTCGCTGATGGCCAACGGCGTGTCCAGGGTTTTCACCTTGAACAGGTCGCGGATCATCGACACCGGGCGGTTATCCACCAGCGCGGTGTATTCCTTGAACTTGGCGTAGTCGCCCTGCTGTACGGCAGCTTGCAGGGTGTTGACCACGTCCGGGTTGTAGGCGTGGTATTCGCCACCGTGCACGAACTTCAGCAGGCCGCCTTGCTGGATCGGCTTGCGCGCGCTCCAGGCTTCGGCTGCCAGGGCTTTCTGCTCGGCTTCGATGTCGACGAAACGTGCGCCCTTGATACGGCTCGGCACACCACGGAAGCTCATCTCGCAGACTTCTTCCGACAGGCCGATGGCTTCGAACAATTGAGCGCCGCGGTAGGACGTGACGGTAGAGATGCCCATCTTCGACAGGATCTTCAGCAGGCCCTTGGTGATGCCTTTACGGTAGTTCTTGAACACCTCGTAGAGGTCGCCCAGGACTTCACCGGTGCGGATCAGGTCGCCGAGTACCTCGTACGCCAGGAACGGGTACACCGCGGAGGCGCCGAAGCCGATCAACACCGCAAAGTGATGCGGGTCGCGGGCGGTGGCGGTTTCAACCAGGATGTTGGAGTCGCAACGCAGGCCTTTTTCGGTCAGGCGGTGGTGCACCGCACCGGTAGCCAGGGATGCGTGGATCGGCAGCTTGCCCGGGGCAATGTGGCGGTCGGTCAGCACGATCTGGGTACGACCGGCGCGCACGGCTTCTTCAGCCTGATCGGCAACGTTGCGCACAGCGGCTTCCAGGCCGAGGCTCTCGTCGTAGTTCAGGTCGATGATCTGCCGGTCGAAGCCCGGGCGGTCCAGGGTCATCAACGAACGCCACTTGGCCGGGGAAATGACCGGCGAGCTGAGGATCACGCGGGAAGCGTGCTCAGGCGATTCCTGGAAGATGTTGCGCTCGGCACCGAGGCACACTTCCAGCGACATCACGATGGCTTCACGCAGCGGGTCGATCGGCGGGTTAGTCACCTGGGCGAACTGCTGGCGGAAGTAGTCGTACGGCGTACGCACGCGCTGGGACAGCACGGCCATTGGCGTGTCATCGCCCATGGAGCCGACGGCCTCGTAGCCCTGCTCGCCCAATGGACGCAGCACCTGGTCACGTTCTTCGAAAGTGACCTGGTACATCTTCATGTACTGCTTGAGCTGGTCGACGTCGTAGAAAGCCGAACCGTGGTCGTTGTCTTCCATGGTCGCCTGGATGCGCAGGGCGTTCTTGCGCAGCCATTGCTTGTACGGGTGACGGGACTTCAGGCGGTTGTCGATCGCATCGGTGTCGAGGATCTGGCCGGTTTCGGTGTCCACGGCGAGGATCTGGCCCGGGCCGACGCGGCCCTTGGCGATCACGTCTTCCGGCTGGTAGTTCCACACGCCGATTTCCGACGCCAGGGTGATGAAGCCGTTGGTGGTGGTCACCCAACGCGCCGGGCGCAGGCCGTTACGGTCGAGCAGGCAGACGGCATAGCGACCGTCGGTCATTACCACGCCGGCCGGGCCGTCCCACGGTTCCATGTGCATCGAGTTGTACTCATAGAACGCCCGCAGGTCGGGGTCCATGGTCTCGACGTTCTGCCACGCAGGCGGAATGATCATGCGCACGCCACGGAACAGGTCGATGCCGCCGGTGACCATCAGTTCGAGCATGTTGTCCATGCTGGAGGAGTCGGAACCCACGCGGTTGACCAGCGGGCCGAGCTCTTCCAGGTCCATCAGGTCGTTGGCGAACTTGGTGCGACGGGCCACAGCCCAGTTGCGGTTGCCGGTGATGGTGTTGATCTCGCCGTTGTGGGCGAGGAAGCGGAATGGCTGGGCCAGCGGCCATTTCGGCAGGGTGTTGGTGGAGAAGCGCTGGTGGAACACGCAGATTGCGGTTTGCAGGCGCTCATCGCTCAGGTCTGGATAGAAGGCGGTCAAATCCGCCGGCATCATCAGGCCTTTATAAATGATGGTCTTGTGGGAAAAGCTGCAGATGTAGTGGTCGGTGTCAGCGGCGTTGGCCACGGACGAGCGACGACGCGAGGTGAACAGCTTGATCGCCATGTCCTGGTCGCTCAGGCCGTCGCCAGCGATGAACACTTGTTCGATCTGCGGCAGGCGCTCCAGGGCCAGGCGGCCGAGTACGCTGGTGTCGATTGGCACTTTGCGCCAGCCGACGAGCTGCAGGCCGGCGGCCAGGATCTCGCGGTTCATGTTCTCGCGAGCGGCTTCGGCTTTTACCGGGTCCTGGTTGAAGAACACCATGCCCACGGCGTATTGCTTGGGCAAATCGGTGCCGAAATGCTCCTTGGCGACAGCGCGCAGGAACTGGTCGGGCTTTTGAATCAGCAAGCCGCAACCGTCACCGGTCTTGCCGTCGGCGTTGATCCCACCGCGGTGGGTCATGCAGGTCAGGGCCTCGATGGCCGTTTGCAAAAGGGTATGACTGGGCTCGCCCTGCATATGGGCTATCAGGCCGAAACCGCAGTTATCCTTGAATTCATCGGGTTGGTACAGACCTGCTTTCATAGACACTTTCTCACCAGGCTGCCTCTTATTTCGAGGCAAATTTCTTTTCAATTCAACCGGTTACCTTCCACGCCGAACGTACGCCGGCTTAGCGGGGGCAAAAGGGAGGTCATTGTACACACCGACACAGACGCTCACAAATTTAGCGACGAAATGTCGCAAATCTATGTCGCATTTATGAAAGGTTTAAAGCGATATGCTGTGCTAGTCAAAACTTTTTTAATTCTGACCGCTACGACTCAAAAGCTACTGTGACGCAGACACCACAAAGCGCGCGGCCTTCAGGGCTGCACGCTGTGTTGTTTTTTTTGAGGTGCCGAGAGGGCGGCCTGGGTAAGGCCGCCGGATCTTCAGCGAGTTGTTGCCAGTTCTTGTTGAACGCTGGCGACAGTGCGAGGCCAAGGTTTACCAGCCTGAACCTTCGCTGGCAAGGCCTTGATAGCGGATTCCGCTGCGGTACGGCTGGAGAAGTTGCCGTACGTGATCACGTAGAGAGGCTTGCCGTTGAGTACTTTCTTGAAATAACGGTACTCGCCGCCCTGCTCTTTCACGAACGCCTGGGCGTTGGCTTCGGAGCTGGTGCCGAGGATCTGCACCACGAAGTTACCGGTAGGCTGGCTGCTGTACCAGCTGCTGCCGGTGGCGCCGGCCTTGGCCACGGTCACAGGTTTTTCAGCAGGCTTGGCGGCTGGAGCCGGTTTGGCCACCGGCGCCGGGGCTACAGGCTTGGCAACCGGCGCTGGCTTGGCGGTGGCAACCTGGGCCGGTGCAGGCGCAGGCTTGGCAGCCGGTTGACCCGCTGGCACGCCAGCCGGTGGTGCAGTGGTGGTGACGGTCGGTGGCGTGGCGCTGGAGCCTTCAACCGGCACGCCGTCATCCCCTTCGCTGATACCGCCCGCAGCCTCGGCCAGCGGGCCGCGCATCACAGGCTGGCCAACCATTGGCAGGTTGGTGGGTTGGCCGGAGTTGGCAAATTCAACGTTCGGTGTTGGCTTGCCCAGAGGCAACTGCGCCTGTTCGGTTGGCGCGCCAGCGGTGGTCGGGGCCTTGTTGCGACCTGGAATCAACCAGGCGGCGGCGACAGCGACCACGACAACGGCAGAAATTGCCAATACGTGCTTCTTCGGCATAGTAAACCCCATCTTTGGACGCTTAACCGCTGAGCGGCTGGCAATCATGGCTTCGATCATTGCATCCCGGGCAACCTGGTTGATGGTGCCAGGCCAGCCGTCGGAGCTTTCGTGAATATCAGAGATCTGCGAAGCAGAGAAAAGTTCGATGCCCTGCCCTGCGCCTTCCAGCCGCTGGGCCAGGTATTCGCGGGTTTCTTCCTCTTCGTATGGCTGCAGTTCGATGACGTGGAACAGCTCCTGCTCGCCGCTGATCTGCTCCAGCTCGGCAATCAGCGAAGACTCGCCAAACAGGAACACATGGGGGCGACCTTCAGGCGTACCGGCCGCCAGGGCCAGCAAGGCCTCCAGGGCGGATTCGTCGAGCTGCTCGGCGTCGTCCACCAGCAGGTAGACTTCCTGGCCCGTCAGGCCCAGTTGCACCACTTGCTTGAGGATTGCGTTCGGCTCGGCAGTGGACACGTCCAGGGCCTGGGCCACCTGACGCAACACACCTGCCGCATCACCGGCGCCACGGGCGGAAACCACCACGCTCTGCACCGATTGCTTGTTGGTGCTGGCAACCAGCGCCTGGCGCAGCAAGGTCTTGCCGCTGCCCAGCGGCCCGGTGACCACCAGCAACAGCTGGCTGTAGCGCGCCAGGTGGTGCAATTGCCCCAGCACCGGCTTGCGTTGCGCAGGGAAAAATTTGAAACCAGGCACCCGTGGAGCAAAAGGGTCGTGGCTTAGCTGGTAATGGCCGAGGAACGCCTCGTCGGCATGCAAACTAGTCATCGGGATCTTATTAACCTTTAAGCTGGGCCAGGGCGCGGTAATCCGCTCCCAGCGTGGCCTGTAAAATCTCTTTCGGATAATCGTCGGTCACTACCGCTTCGCCCATTCGGCGCAACAGCACCAGTCGCAGTCGACCGTCGATCACTTTCTTGTCTATTGCCATGTGTTCGAGAAAATCTGCCTCGGTCATCTCCTCGGGAGGAATGACCGGCAACCCGGCGCGCTGGAACAGGCGGATCCCGCGATCACGCTCCTGGGCACTGATCCAGCCCAGGCGCTGCGACATCTCAAGTGCCATTACCGTGCCAGCCGCTACGGCCTCTCCATGCAACCACACACCATAGCCCATGTGGGTCTCGATCGCATGGCCGAAGGTGTGGCCGAGGTTCAAGGTAGCGCGTACGCCAGACTCACGCTCGTCAGCATTCACCACCAGTGCCTTGGCGGCGCAGGAGCGGGAAATCGCTTCGGTCAGTGCCACCTGGTCCAGGGCGCGCAGGGCGTCGACATGCTCTTCAAGCCAGGTCAGGAACGGCTCGTCGCAGATCAGCCCGTACTTGATGACTTCCGCCAGGCCTGCGGACAACTCGCGAGGCGGCAGGGTATTGAGGGTCGCGGTGTCGATCAGCACCACATTGGGCTGATAGAACGCGCCGACCATGTTCTTGCCCAGCGGGTGGTTGATGCCGGTCTTGCCACCCACCGACGAATCGACCTGGGACAGCAGGGTGGTCGGCACCTGGATAAAATCCACGCCGCGCTGGTAGCAGGCGGCCGCAAAGCCAGCCATGTCGCCGATCACCCCACCGCCCAGCGCCACCACAGTGGTGCGCCGGTCATGACGGGCCGTCAACAGGCCATCGAAGATCAGTTGCAGGGTTTCCCAGGTCTTGAAGGACTCGCCGTCAGGCAACACCACCGAGATCACCGAGTACGCCGCCAGGCTGCGACTCAGACGCTCAAGATACAGCGGCGCGACCGTTTCGTTGGAGATGATCGCCACTTGTCGCCCGGCAATATGCGGTGCGAGCAACTCGGGCAGGTCCAACAAACCTTCGCCAATGTGGATCGGGTAGCTGCGCTCGCCAAGATCGACCTTAAGTGTCTGCATGTGTCCCCGCGTTGAAGATGAAAGCAGGCGTATTGCCCTACATTAACGTTGTCGGCAACGTCGGGATCTGACGCCGCCTGATGGCTCTACGCCACAACTCGGACGGTCATGACGCGCCGCCGAGAATAGCGCATTTCGGCTCTGGCTTTAACGGGGTGGCAACTGCGCCAGGCGCTCAAGAATGTCGAGAACGACCATTCGTGGCGGCCGCTCATCGGTTTCCACCACCAGATCGGCGATTTCCCGATAAAGCGGGTCGCGCAGCGTCAGCAGGTCCCGCAGGGTTTTCGCCGGGTCGGCGGTGCGCAACAACGGGCGATTGCGATCGCGAGCGGTGCGGCCCACCTGCTGCTCGACAGAGGCATGCAGGTAAACCACGCGACCGCCGGCGTGCAGCGCCCGGCGATTCTCATCGCGCATCACCGCGCCGCCGCCGGTGGCCAATACCACGCCATCGCAGCCGCACAGCTCGGCAATCATCGCCTGCTCGCGGTCGCGAAAGCCCAGTTCGCCTTCCTTATCGAAGATCCACGGGATATTGGCGCCCGTGCGCAATTCAATTTCCTTGTCGGAATCTTTGAATGGCAGGCGCAGCTCTTTGGCCAGCAAACGGCCGATGGTGCTTTTTCCAGCCCCCATCGGTCCAACAAGAATCAAATTTCGCACAGAATCAACGACTCACAGCAATCGCCTGGTTATTCATAATACGCGGAGTCAGGAATACCAGCAGCTCGGATTTTTTCTCCGAAACCACATCCCGCCGGAAAAGGCGGCCAAGATACGGCACATCGCCCAAAAATGGCACTTTATCTACCACTCTGCTTTGAGTATTGGAGAAAACCCCGCCAATCACGATGGTCTCCCCGTCCTTGACCAACACCTTGGCGTTGACCTCGTTTTTCTTGATCGGCGGCACGTCGTTGAGCTTGTTCAGGTAGTCGGGCTCATCCTTGGTGACCTTGACCTCCATGATCACCCAACCATCCGGGGTAATTTGCGGGGTCACCTCCAGCGACAGCGAGGCCTCCTTGAACGACACCGAGGTGGCCCCGGTAGAACTGGACTCCTGATAGGGAATCTCGGTGCCCTTGAGGATTCGCGCGGTTTCCTTGTCGGAGGTGACCACCTTGGGCTGCGAGACAATTTCCCCGTTGCCGGTTTTTTCCATGGCAGTCAGTTCCAGGTCCAGCAGCAGGTTGTCGGTGATGAAGGCGACACCCAGGCCGGCGCTACCATTGACCGTACCCAGATCGACAAACGGTGAGCTGGGCGGACTTTCGGGCGGCTCGGCCCCGTCAGCCAGCGGCGCCCTGATCCCGCCGGCGCCCCAGTTCCCCCGGTTGGCCTGCCCGCCCCAGCGCACGCCGAGACTTTTGTCGTAATCCACGTTGGCCTCGACAATCCGCGCCTCGATCATCACCTGCCGCACCGGTATATCCAGCTGCGCCACTATCCGGCGCAGCTCCTCCAGGCGCTCCTGGGTCTGGTAGGCGATGATGTTGTTGGTGCGGTCATCCACCGCCACCGAGCCCCGCTCATCGGTTTCACCTTCCAGGCCCACGGCCGACTGGAACAGCTTGGCCAGGTCCGCCGCCTTGGCGTAGTTGACCTGCAGCAACTCGCGGCGCAGCGGTGCCAGCTCAGTCATTTGCTTGCGCGCCTCCAGCACCAGCAACTCCCGAGCGGCCAACTCCTCGGCCGGCGCGACCAGCAGCACGTTGGCCGTCACACGCTTATCCAACCCCTTGGTTTGCAGCACCAGGTCCAGAGCCTGGTCCCACGGTACGTCTTTGAGCCGCAAGGTGATCGAACCCTGCACCTCATCGCTGGCCACCAGATTGAGGCCGGCAACATCGGCAATCTGCTGCAGCACCGCACGCAGTTCGATGTTCTGGAAATTGAGGGACAGCTTGTCGCCAGTAAATGCAACCCGTGCGGTGCTCAGGGGCACGTTGCCAGGTGGCGGCAGGTGAATCAGGTCGATTCGATTGGGCACAGCCAGGACCATCGGTGCCGTGAACGCTATCCATAGCGCCACACCGAAGGACGAAAAAGTCCTTTTCATTGTTTGTTTCCGTTATGAGTTTACGTTCAGGGCAAGGGTTTGCGAGCGTTCCAGCCAAGCGCCCTGGCCATCCGGGAAAAGCTCGGCCAGCTCGACATGGGAGTCATGAATCGCGGTGATGCGCCCGTGGTCCGGGCCCAGGTAATCGCCGATTGCCAGGCGATGGATAGACGCGGCTCCACGCAGCAGCGCGAAGGTTTGCGTCTCCAGGGACAAGGTGCCGACCATCTCGAACTGCTCCACGGCGAGGCTTTCGAGCACGCCTCGGGGCCGGGCGAGATCCGGGCCCGCTACCGGTCGCCCAACGGGCCGCACACGCTGGCGAGAGGGCGACTGGAAAGGATCACGCAAGGACGCAAAATCGTAGGCAATTGGCGGCGGCGGACCGGATTCGACCAAAGCCTGCGATGACTCGCGCAAGTCATCACCCGCCTGCTGGTTGTGGCGATAAGTCTTGGCCACCAGGCTGAGGTGCAACAACGAGGGATTTGCGTGGCTTAGCGCCAGGTCATGCACCGTAACAATCCGGTGCAAGCCGGCCACACCGTTGATGAACGCCGCCAGATCAGGAAAAGCCCCGGTGACGCCAATCTGCATGGGCAGCTCGATATAGAGGGGCCGAGGCTGCTCATCCAGAAGTTCGATGCCCTCCAGTACCAGGCCATTGGCGGCACCCAGGCGGCTGATATCTTCAAGCAGGCCGGGCACTTCGGTATCGGCTGGCAACTGCCGCAACAGGTTGGCGAAACGGCCTTGCATCGTTTCCAGTGCGCGGGCCTGAGATTCCAGACCCGCCGCCTGGCTGGTCTTCAGCGCTACCTGCTGTTCAAGCCCCCCTTCCTGCACCTCTAGCTGGTGCAATTGCTCCCGTGACCCGCTCAAGTAGAAGGTGCTGCCCGCTATCCACAGCAGGCAAACAACCGCGCCACCCAGCAACGCCTTGGCAGGCAGGGGCCAGTTGGCGGCGTTTCGGTAGAGCTGGGCAATTTCAAGTTCCGTCAGCCTTGGCAAGCCTGACGCCCCTCTCATTGGCGCACCTCATCCGAATGACCATGGCGCACCGTCAGTTGAAAGCCGTTGTCCTCGCCGCCCTGCGCGCCCCGAACCCGTTGAAGCCTTGGCGCCTGCAAGTCATCCGCGGCCTCAAGGCCACGCATCAACTGAGCAATGTCCTGGTTCGACTCGGCAGTGCCACTGATCGAAACAGCACCACCGTCCACGCTCACCTCTCGCAACTGCACGCCGTCCGGCACGGCACGGGCCAACTGGTCCAGCAACTGGGCACCCTTCGAACGGTCGTCCTGCAAACCCTGCACGACCTTCATCCGCTCCATCAACTGCTGGCGCTGTTCATGCAACTCGTCGATGGCCTTGATCCGGGAGTCGAGCCCGGTGACACCCTGGCTCAACTGGCTGTTGCGAGCCATTTGCCGGTCAATCGCGCGATCGATCACCTGGTCTGCCAGCCATACCGCAGCCAGGGCCACAGCCGCAGCCCCCAACAAGAACACCAGGAAGTATTTGCGCCGCCGCTCATTCCGTTCTGCGCGCCAAGGCAGCAGGTTGATTCGTGTCATCAGTCGAAACTCCTCAGGGCCAACCCACAGGCCACTCCCATTCCCTGGGCATCCACGGCCCATCGCGCGCCATCGACACGACGGCCCGGCGTGATGCTGTCCGAAGCCTGCCTGCCCGCGCGAGCCAATGCAAATGCTTCGACATCCACTATCCGCGTCGCCAGCCCGGCCAGGGCCAAAACCGCCTCACGGGCCTCCACCTGCTCCTTGAGGCAGGCAACCAGCAGCACCTCGATTCGCTGCGGGTCATGGGCCGACGGGCCTTGCACCTGAAAGTCGATGGCCACATCTTCCAACGGATAAGGAATGTACTGGTCCGCTTCCACGTGGATTCGACGTGTCATTTCAGCCTCCGTGAGTCCCGCCTCCATCTCGATCACCCGGGTAATCACAGACGCCCCGGCCACCGCCACGGCGGCCTGCCTGAGTGATGTATGGGCCTGTGCCAGCGCCCGGGAAAGGGCCTGCGCGACGGCATCAAAATCGACCACGCTGCTGTCGACCACCGCATGGGCCGGCAACTGCTGCATGGCATAGGTCCGGACGCTGTAGCCGCCGCCTGAAACCTCCAGCTCCACCAACCTGACACCGGCGTCGTTGATATCGACGCCGAGCACGGCATCGGCTTTTCGCCTGAAAAATCCCTTTCGCATAAAACTCCCCAAAACTTTCCCTGTCTTACGGACTGATTGTTGCCAGGCTTCATGCATTCGGTCGGCTTGTACGAGCGGCGCGAATGACGCCCGAAGCCGAAAAATGCTTTAATGCCCAGCGTTTTTTCCCGCGTTTATCTGCTGGCCGGGTCGATCCACCGCTTGCCGTGCATGCCCCGACGCCTAACCCATTCTTTTCCTTGGAAATCCAAAAGCCTTGATTCGTCTGCTGAAGTTTTTCGGGTACTCCATTGTCGCGATCGTCTGCGGGCTGATGCTCGTGCTCAGCGGGGCCTATCTCTACCTTAGTCCGGGTTTGCCCTCCGTAGAGGCCCTGAGAAGTATCCAGTTGCAGATTCCTTTGCGGGTCTACAGCAGCGATGAAAAACTGATCGCGGAGTTCGGCGAAATGCGCCGCACCCCGATCCGTTTCGCCGACATTCCACCCAATTTCATCAACGCCCTGCTGTCGGCTGAAGACGATAACTTCGCCAATCACTATGGCGTCGACCCAAGCAGCCTGGTGCGGGCCGCCACGCAGTTGGTAAAAAGCGGACACATTCAGTCCGGTGGCAGCACCATCACCATGCAGGTGGCGAAAAACTTCTTCCTGACCAGCGAACGCAGCTTTTCCCGCAAGGCCACGGAAATCCTCCTGGCGTTGCAGATCGAACGTCAGCTGACCAAGGACGAGATCCTTGAGCTGTACGTCAACAAGATCTACCTCGGCAACCGTGCCTACGGCATCGAGGCGGCTTCCCAGGTTTACTACGGCAAGTCGATTCGTGACGCCAGCCTGGCGCAGATGGCGATGATTGCCGGCCTGCCAAAGGCGCCTTCACGCTTCAACCCGCTGGCCAACCCGGCGCGCAGTAAAGAGCGTCGCGACTGGATCCTGGGCCGCATGTACAAACTGGGCAAGATCGACCAGGCCGCGTACGAAAGTGCCGTGGCCGAGCCGTTGAACGCCAGCTACCACGTACCAACGCCGGAAGTGAATGCCCCGTATATCGCCGAAATGGCCCGTGCCGAGATGGTCGGCCGTTACGGCAGCGAGGCGTACACCGAAGGTTTCCGCGTGACCACGACGATTCCGAGCAACCTGCAGGAAATCGCCAACAAGTCGGTGCACGATGGCCTGGTCGCCTACGATCAGCGCCACGGTTACCGCGGCCCTGAGTCGCGCCTGCCGGGCAAGACCCTGAGCGCCTGGACCGTCGAGCTGGGCAAACAGCGCCCGATCAGCGGCCTTGAGCCCGCCATCGTCACCCAGGTGAAGAAAGATGGCGTGCAGGTACTGACCCGCACCGGCGAAGAGCATGTGTCGTGGGACAGCATGAAATGGGCTCGCCCGTTCCTGAACACCAACAGCATGGGCGCGATGCCCAAGCAGCCGTCGGACGTGGCGCAGGTCGGTGACCTGATCCGCGTGCAGCGCCAGAAAGACGACAGCCTCAAATTCAGCCAGGTGCCGGTGGCGCAGGGCGCCCTGGTATCGCTTGACCCGCAGAACGGTGCAATCCGCGCCCTGGTCGGTGGTTTTGCCTTCGAGCAGAGCAACTACAACCGCGCCACCCAAGCCAAGCGCCAGCCGGGTTCGAGCTTCAAGCCGTTCATCTACAGCGCTGCACTGGATAACGGCTACACCGCCGCCAGCCTGGTCAACGATGCACCGATCGTGTTTGTCGACGAGTACCTGGACAAGGTCTGGCGCCCGAAGAACGACACCAACACCTTCCTTGGCCCGATCCGCATCCGCGAGGCGCTGTACAAGTCGCGTAACCTGGTGTCGATCCGCCTGCTGCAAGCGATGGGTGTAGGCAAGACCATCGACTACATCACCCGCTTCGGCTTCAACAAGTCGGACCTGCCGCCCAACCTGTCCCTGGCACTGGGTACGGCCACGCTGACGCCGATGGAAATCGCCACCGGCTGGAGCACCTTTGCCAACGGCGGCTACAAGATCACACCGTACCTGATCGACAAGATCGAAAGCCGTAGCGGCGAAACCCTGTTCACCGCCAACCCGCCGCGGGTTCCGGGCGACGTGGTCAATGGCGTCGCAGCCACTGACGGCCAGGCAGCACCGACCAACGGCGGTATCACCATCGAACCGACGCCAGGCGAAGCCCCGGCCGCCGGTGCACCCGCCGCGCCACAAGCGCCGGCCGTGGCTGAGCGTGTGGTGGATGGCCGTACCACCTACATCCTCAACAGCATCCTGGAAGACGTGATCAAGAAGGGTACTGGCCGTCGCGCACTGGCCCTGGGCCGCGCTGACATCGCCGGTAAAACCGGTACCACCAACGACTCCAAAGATGCATGGTTCTCGGGCTACAACGCCGATTACGTGACCACCGTATGGACCGGTTACGACCAGCCGGAAAGCCTCGGGCGCCGCGAGTTCGGCGGTACCGTCGCACTGCCGATCTGGATGAGCTACATGGGCGCCGCGCTCAAGGATATGCCGCTGCATACCCAGCCAGAGCCGGAAGGCATTCTCAGCCTGCGGATCGACCCGGTCAGTGGTCGTGCGGCAGCACCGAGCACGCCAAATGCGTACTTCGAGCTGTTCAAGAGCGAAGACACGCCACCGTCGGTCAACGAACTGGGCAACGGTGTTGCACCGGGCAGCCCGCTGCCGGCGGATGAGGCGGCGCCGATCGACTTGTTCTGACGTAATCGCCACCCACAAAAAAGCCCCGACTCGCTAGAGCCGGGGCTTTTTTGTGGGTGCGTTACAACAGCTTAGCCGTTGAACACATCATCCACGCTTTGCAGCGGGTAGTGCTTCGGATACGGCAGGGTGGCCACACCGGTCTCGATCGCGGCTTTGGCCACGGCATCGGAGATCAGGGTGATCAGGCGCTTATCCATTGGTTTCGGGATGATGTACTCACGACCGAATTCCAGCTTGATGCCGCCGTAGGCGTCGCACACTTCCTGAGGCACCGGCAGCTTGGCCAGTTCACGCAGGGCATTGGCGGCAGCCACTTTCATTTCTTCGTTGATGCGCTTGGCGCGAACGTCCAGGGCACCACGGAAGATGAACGGGAAGCCCAGTACGTTGTTGACCTGGTTCGGGTAGTCCGAACGGCCGGTGGCCATGATCACGTCGCTACGGGTAGCGTGGGCCAGTTCCGGGGAGATCTCCGGGTCCGGGTTGGAGCACGCGAACACGATCGGATTGGCCGCCATGGACTTGAGGCCTTCGGCGCTCAGCAGGTTCGGGCCGGACAAGCCAACGAACACGTCTGCACCGTCGAGGGCGTCAGCCAAGGTACGCTTGGACGACGGATGCGCGAACATCGCCTTGTACTGGTTCAGGTCGGTACGCTCGGACTGCACGACGCCCTTGCTGTCGACCATGTAGATGTTTTCCAGCTTGGCGCCCATGCTCACCAGCAACTTCATGCAGGAGATGGCTGCAGCGCCGGCGCCCAGGCAAACGATCTTGGCTTCGCCGAGGGTTTTGCCAGCGATTTCCAGGGCGTTGATCATGCCGGCCGCCGTAACGATTGCGGTGCCGTGCTGGTCATCGTGGAAAACCGGGATGTCGCACTGTTCGATCAGGGCCTTTTCGATCTCGAAGCACTCAGGTGCCTTGATGTCTTCCAGGTTGATGCCACCGAACGTAATGGAGATACGTTTTACGGTGTCGATGAAAGCCTGTGGGCTCTCGGAATCGACTTCGATGTCGAATACGTCAATGCCGGCGAAGCGCTTGAACAGCACGCCTTTACCTTCCATGACTGGCTTGGAAGCCAATGGGCCGAGGTTACCCAGGCCCAGGATCGCGGTGCCATCAGAGATCACTGCAACCAGGTTGCCTTTGCCGGTGTACTTGTAGGCCAGTTCAGGATCGCGGGCGATTTCACGTACGGGCTCGGCAACGCCAGGGCTGTAGGCCAGCGACAGGTCGCGGGCGGTGGCAGTGGCTTTGGTGAGCTCTACACTCAGCTTTCCTGGACGAGGATGGGCATGATATTCGAGAGCGGCAGTTTTCAAATCAGACATATCGGCATTCCGCTTTTACTGTTGGTCGACGGACCGCCGAGGATACGCGTGTCGCAAAGTCCCCACAAGACTGGGCAGTCACAGGTGTCAAGGGCCCTGCCCTACGACTTTTGGCCAAGAGCCACGGGATACAAGGGCTCAACTGTTCACAATCATAAGAAAAAATGTCTACAATTTTTTCTTACGGCATCCGCTGAAGCATGCCGGGATCGGTCAGTGGCAACAGCCAGCGCGCCTGGCCATTTTTCAGGCCGCCGCGTCGGGAACGGTCCAGCACCCAGCCTCGGGCCTCGATGGACTGGCCCTGCAAACCGTTTAACAACGCGCTGTCGAACAGGTCCGCAAGATTGGGTGCAATGCGTAATACCAGTGAGTCCTGCAACTCAATCCAGATTCCGCCGCGATTGCGCTCGATGCTGCTCACCTGGCCACTGACCACGGCAAAGCCCGAGCGCTGGATCTTCGCCGCATCGACCACGGGTGACTGGCGCCACACCCCCAAACGGGCCTGCCGGGCGCTGCGTTCGGCGGCCTGCTGGCAAGTAACCAGCTCCACATTCGGCGCGACCGCCACCAGGAAACCGAGGCCTTCGGCGAGCAACTGCGCCTCCAGATTCGCCCCGTTGGCGCCGTAGAGATGGGCCAGCGTGCGCCCGTACCGGTCCTTGCTCTCCCGGCCGGGCACCACGCCCACTCGCCCGTTGCTCGCATCCACCAGGCTTTGCAGCCGCTCGCGAGCAGCCACGGCAAAAGGCTCGTCAGTGCGGCCCTTCTTGCCGGTTTCCGGGGCATTGACGCCGATCATGCGCACGCTGCGGCCGTCCTTGAGGCGCACGGTGTCGCCATCCACCACCCGTTGCACCTCGAACGTGGCCAAGGTCGAGGGCGCCGGGCAGAACACCTCGGCCTGGGCGGGCGCGAGCCAAATCGCAGACACAAAAAAGGCGCCCACAAGGGACGCCTTTTTCATCAGCGAGGACAAGCCATACAGGCCATCCAAGCGAACCAGCCTTACTCGGCTTTAGGAGCAGCTTTAGCGCCGAAAGCACCGAAGCGGGTCTTGAAGCGATCAACACGGCCGCCAACATCCAGAGTCTTCTGCTTGCCGGTGTAGAACGGGTGGCACTCGTTGCACACGTCGATTGGCAGAGCTTTGCCGAAAGTCGAACGGGTTTCGAACTTGTTACCGCAGCTGCAGGTAACGTCGATGGCAACATAGTTTGGATGGATATCGGCTTTCATGGTGTATTCCTCAGGCTAGCGTGCCGCCAATCAACACTATTGTTGAATACCGCACGTAATTAGGCCGCGGATTCTACCAGACCTTTTTAAACGCGCAAGAAGCACTACGGCCCCTTTCATCAGAAAAGCGCGGTATACACAAGGCCCTGTGGGAGCCGGGCTTGCCCGCGATGCAGGCGCCGCGGTGTCTCAGGTGCACCGTGTCAATACTGTCGCGGGCAAGCCCGGCTCCCACATCCACCGCTGGTCTGCTAGGCTCCCGCCCTTCTTCGCCGCCCGTCATATGAGAACCCCCGCGTGCCCGACGCCATTTTGCGCCTCGCCCTGCCCTCGCCCCTGCGCCGCCTGTTCGATTACCGGGCACCTGCCGGCGTATTGCGGTCGCAGTTGCAGCCCGGCATGCGCGTGCGGGTGCCGTTTGGCCGCCGGGAGATGATCGGCATCCTGGTAGAGGTCGCCGATCACAGCGAAGTGCCCGCCGAGAAGCTCAAGCCCGCCGTGGCCATCCTCGACACCACGGCCCCGCTGCCGCCCGCGCTGTTCAAGCTGTGCCTGTGGACCTCGCAGTATTACCAGCACAGCCTCGGCGACACCTTGAGCTGGGCGCTGCCGGTGCTGTTGCGCCAGGGCGAACTGGCCGAGGCGCGCCAGGAGCGTTTCTGGTCGATGGTGCCGGGCGCGCGCATGGACGACCCGCGCATCGCCCGCGCGCCGCGCCAGCGTGAAGCCCTGGCGACGCTGGCCCAGCATCCCCACGGCGTCGCCCATCAGCTATTAAGCAAGTTGATGCTGAGCAAGGACAGCCTGGACTTGCTGCTGGCCAAGGGCCTGGTGCAAGTGGAGATCCGCAAGCACGCGCCCGGTGAGCGCCACGAACACTGGCTGGCCCAACCCGAGCTGCCACTCAACCCGGAACAACGCGCCGCCTGCGAGGCGATTCGCGCCGGTTTCGACAGCTTCCACGCGTTCCTGCTGGCCGGCGTGACCGGCAGCGGCAAGACCGAAGTCTATTTGCAGTTGATCCGCGAAACCCTCGAGGCCGGCAAACAGGCACTGGTGCTGATCCCCGAGATCAACCTCGGCCCGCAAACCCTGGCGCGTTTCGAACAGCGCTTCAACGCGCGCATCGCCCTGGTGCACTCGGCGGTCAACGACCGCGAGCGCCTGGAATCCTGGCTCGCCGCCCGGGACGGCGAGGCCGACATTATTATCGGCACCCGTTCGGCGCTGTTCACCCCGATGAAAAATCCCGGGCTGATCATCATCGACGAAGAACACGACGGCTCCTATAAACAGCAGGAAGGCCTGCGCTACCACGCCCGCGACCTCGCGCTGGTGCGCGCCCGCCAGGAAAACATCCCGATTGTGCTGGGTTCGGCCACGCCCTCCCTGGAAAGCCTGCACAACGCCTACACCGGCCGCTACGGCCTGTTGCGCCTCAACGAGCGGGCCGGCGGTGCCAAGCAGCCACGCTTCCTGCGCCTGGATGTAAAAAGTCGCCCGCTGGACAGCGGCATTTCCGGGCCAATGCAACAAGCCATCGGGCAAACCCTCGCGGCGGGCCAGCAAGTGCTGGTGTTCCTCAACCGCCGGGGTTTTGCGCCGACGCTGCTGTGCCATGACTGTGGCTGGATGTCCGAGTGCAATCGCTGCGATGCGCGGATGACCGTGCACCAGCGCTCCGGCGAGCTGCGCTGCCATCACTGCGGCCATGTGGAACGGGTGCCGCGTCACTGCCCGCAGTGCGGCAAAGTGGACTTGCGGCCGGTGGGTGCCGGCACCGAGCGGGCCGAGGAGCGCTTGGGCATTCTGTTCCCGGATTACCCGGTATTGCGGGTCGACCGTGACAGCACCTCGCGCAAAGACGCGATGAATCAGCTGTTCGCCACGATCCAGAAAGGCCAGCCGTGCATCCTGGTGGGCACCCAGATGCTTGCCAAGGGGCATCACTTCCCACGGGTGACCCTGGTGTCGATCCTGGATGCCGACGGCGGGTTGTTCTCCGGAGATTTTCGCGCCAGCGAGCGCATGGCCCAGTTGATCGTGCAGGTCGCAGGCCGGGCCGGGCGGGCCGAAGAGCCGGGCAAGGTGATCATCCAGACGCACCTGGCCGACCATCCATTGCTGATTCAACTGACAGAACAAGGCTACTTTGCCTTCGCCGAACAAGCCTTGAGCGAACGCCGCTCCGCCGGTTTACCGCCGTTTGCGCACCTCGCGCTGCTGCGGGCCGAGGCGCACAAGCCCGGACAGGCCGAAGGTTTCCTCGATGAAGCGTGCAGCGAGGCTGAACGTTTGCTGGGGGAACTGGGTCTGACCGGCATCGAGCTATTGGGCCCAGTGCCCGCCCCAATGGAACGCCGCGCCGGCCGCTACCGCGCCCAGCTACTCTTGCAAGCCAGTGCCCGTGCCCCGCTGCATCGTTTATTAAGCAGCTGGTTACTTGCCCTGGAGCAAATGCCGAGCGGTCGCCAAGTGAGATGGTCGCTGGACGTAGACCCGGTAGATTTGTACTAACCCCCTGTGGCGAGGGAGCTTGCTCCCGCTGGAGTGCGAAGCGCTCCCAAAAGTGTGGGGCTGCTTCGCAGCCCAGCGGGAGCAAGCTCCCTCGCCACAGGTTAATCGTCCGTCAAGGTCCAGCGAAGGTTGGCAAGCCCGCCCGCGCCACGGATAATGCCCAGTTTTTCCACCTGCGCATCGCGCGCCACCGCTTGCGGTCGAAAGAGAACACGATGAAAGACACCATTCGCCAGCTGATCCAACAAGCCCTCACCCAACTCGTCAACGAAGGTGTGTTGCCTGAAGGCCTGACGCCGGCGATCCAGGTGGAAAATACCCGTGACAAGACCCACGGTGATTTCGCCAGCAACATTGCGATGATGCTGGCCAAGCCCGCCGGCCTGAAGCCACGCGACCTCGCGGAAAAAATCATCGCCGCGCTGCCGGCCGACCCGCAGGTCACCAAGGCGGAAATCGCCGGCCCTGGCTTTATCAACTTCTTCCAGAACACCCAGGCCCTGGCTTCGCGCCTGGACGCGGCCCTGGCCGACGCCAAAATCGGCGTGCGCAAGGCCGGCCCGGTACAGCGCGTAGCCATCGACCTGTCGGCACCGAACCTGGCCAAGGAAATGCACGTGGGCCACTTGCGCTCCACCATCATCGGCGACGGCGTGGCACGGGTCCTGGAGTTCCTCGGCGACGACGTGATCCGCCAGAACCACGTGGGCGACTGGGGCACCCAGTTCGGCATGTTGATGGCGTACCTGCAGGAAAACCCGATCACCAGCAACGAGCTGTCGGACCTGGAGAATTTCTACCGCGCCGCCAAGAAGCGTTTCGACGAATCTGAAGAATTCGCCGACCGCGCCCGTGGCCTGGTGGTCAAGCTGCAAGCCGGCGATGCCGAATGCCTTGAGCTGTGGGGCCGCTTCCGCGAGATCTCGCTGTCCCACTGCCAGGAAATCTACGAGCTGCTCAACGTCAAACTGACCATGGCCGACGTGATGGGCGAAAGCGCCTACAACGACGACCTGATCAACGTGGTCAACGACCTCAAGGCCAAGGGCCTGCTGGTTGAGAGCAATGGCGCCCAGTGCGTGTTCCTCGAAGAATTCAAGACCGCCGACGGCGACCCGCTGCCGGTGATCATCGTCAAGGCCGACGGCGGCTATCTCTACGCCACCACCGACCTGGCCGCCGTGCGCTACCGCAGCGGCGTGCTGAAAGCCGACCGCGCCCTGTATTTCGTTGACCAGCGCCAGGCCCTGCACTTCCAGCAAGTGTTCGAAGTGGCGCGCCGCGCCGGTTTCGTGACCCACCCGATGCAGATGGAGCACATGGGCTTCGGCACCATGAACGGCGCCGATGGCCGCCCGTTCAAGACCCGTGACGGCGGCACCGTGAAGCTGATCGACCTGCTGACCGAAGCCCAGGACCGCGCCTACAACCTGGTGAAGGAAAAGAACCCGGAGCTGGCCGAAGCCGACCTGCGCAATATCGCCCGCGTGGTGGGGATTGGCGCGGTGAAATATGCCGACCTGTCCAAGCACCGCACCAGCGACTACAGCTTCAACTTCGAATTGATGCTCAACTTCGAAGGCAACACCGCGCCCTACCTGCTGTATGCCTACACCCGGGTAGCCGGTGTGTTCCGCAAGCTGGGCAAGGATTTCAGCGAAGTGGAAGGGCAGATCAACCTTGAAGCGCCGCACGAGCAGGAACTGGCCGCCAAGCTGGCGCAATTCGGCGAAGTGCTGAACAGCGTCGGCGAAAAAGGCACGCCGCACATCCTTTGCACCTATTTGTACGAAGTCGCCGGTTTGTTCTCCAGCTTCTACGAGAACTGCCCGATCCTGACCGCAGACGACGAAGCCCAAAAGCAGAGCCGCCTGCGCCTCGCCGCACTGGCAGGACGGACCCTCAAGCAAGGCCTGGAGCTGTTGGGCCTGGAAACTCTGGAGCGTATGTAAGTTGGCTGCCAAGAAAAAACCTGCACCCAAGCGCGGCGCCAGCCGCTACCAGGCACCGGCGAAGAAACCTATCCCGGGCTGGATGTGGCTGGCGATCGGCCTGACGGTCGGCGCGTTTGTGGTGTTCCTGATGAAGCTGGACCCGGGCAAGGGCGATGACGTCAAACGGGTCAAGCAAGAGCAGCAGAAGGCCACGAAAATGGCCGAGGCGAACAAGACCGTCCCTAGCCCGACAGCGCCGGTGAAGCCGAAGTACGACTTCTACACGCTGCTGCCGGAATCGGAAGTGATCGTGCCGCCGGATGCCGTGCCGGAGAAAACCCTGCCGACGCCGCAGCCTGTGCCAACCACACCGGTGACGCCGGCGGAAGCGGCGAAAATCGACACTGCCCGGGCCCAGGCTGCGTTGGCCGGGATTACCCCGCCGCCACCGCCACCGGTTGCCACCACCAAGGCGGCGCCGGTGACCAAGTTCTTCCTGCAGGCGGGCTCGTTCCCGAAACAGGCAGATGCGGACCGTGTACGTGCGCAGATTATTCTGCTGGGGCAAGCGGTGACGGTTGAATCGGGCACCGTGAAGGATGCGACCTGGTATCGCGTGCTGGTGGGGCCGTTCAGCAACCGAGAACAGCTGACCGTGGCCCAGAAACAACTGGCGGGTGCAGGGTTTAGCAACCTGTTGTTACAACAACGCCAAAGCCGCTGATTCCGGAAACAGCATCGGGTTAATGTGGGAGCGGGCTTGCTGTGGTGAGCAGGCTTGCTGTGGTGAGCGGGCTTGCCCCGCGCTGGGCTGCGCAGCAGCCCCCAAAACCGGCCACACCACCCGTCTGAAAAGATACTGTGCTCTTGTTGGGGCTGCTGCGCAGCCCAGCGCGGGGCAGGCCAGCTCACCACACGTCCTACAGTTGAAATCCCCCCCGCCACCCCCATATGAGTTCCATCAGGGCATTTTCGCCCCGCAGCGTGGAGACTCTCCCCTTGACCACCATCGTTTCAGTTCGCCGCCACGGCAAAGTCGTCATGGGCGGCGACGGCCAGGTTTCACTTGGCAATACCGTGATGAAAGGCAACGCGAAAAAAGTCCGTCGCCTGTACCACGGCCAGGTCCTCGCCGGTTTTGCCGGCGCCACCGCTGACGCCTTTACCCTGTTCGAGCGCTTTGAAGGCCAACTTGAGAAGCACCAAGGCCACCTGGTCCGTGCCGCCGTCGAACTCGCCAAAGAATGGCGCACCGACCGCTCCCTCAGCCGCCTGGAAGCCATGCTGGCCGTTGCCAACAAAGACGCCTCCCTGATCATCACCGGCAACGGCGACGTGGTAGAACCCGAAGAAGGCTTGATCGCCATGGGTTCCGGCGGTGGTTATGCCCAGGCCGCAGCCAGCGCACTGCTGAAGAAAACCGACCTGTCGGCCCGGGAAATCGTCGAGACTGCCCTGGGTATCGCTGGCGACATCTGTGTCTTCACCAACCACAACCTGACCATTGAGGAGCAGGACCTCGCCGAATAAGCCGCAGGCTTATTCCCGCTTGAGGACCGCCAATTACTATGTCCATGACTCCCCGCGAAATCGTCCATGAACTCAATCGCCATATCATCGGCCAGGACGATGCCAAGCGCGCCGTTGCCATCGCCCTCCGTAACCGCTGGCGCCGGATGCAACTGCCCGAAGAATTGCGCGTTGAAGTAACTCCCAAGAACATTCTGATGATCGGCCCGACCGGTGTCGGTAAAACCGAAATCGCCCGACGCCTGGCCAAGCTGGCCAACGCGCCGTTCATCAAGGTCGAAGCCACCAAGTTCACCGAAGTCGGCTATGTAGGCCGTGACGTCGAGTCGATCATTCGTGACCTGGCCGACGCCGCCCTGAAACTGCTGCGCGAACAGGAAATGACCAAGGTCAGCCATCGTGCCGAAGACGCTGCCGAAGAACGCATCCTCGACGCCCTGCTGCCACCGGCACGCATGGGCTTCAACGAAGACGCCGCGCCGAGCTCGGATTCCAACACCCGTCAGCTGTTCCGCAAGCGCCTGCGTGAAGGCCAGCTGGATGACAAGGAAATCGAAATCGAAGTCGCCGAAGTCTCCGGTGTCGACATCTCCGCACCGCCTGGCATGGAAGAAATGACCAGCCAGTTGCAGAACCTGTTCGCCAACATGGGCAAGGGCAAAAAGAAAAGCCGCAAGCTCAAGGTCAAGGACGCGCTGAAACTGGTGCGTGACGAAGAGGCCGGGCGTCTGGTCAACGAGGAAGAACTCAAGGCCAAGGCCCTCGAGGCGGTCGAGCAACACGGCATCGTGTTTATCGACGAGATCGACAAGGTCGCCAAGCGCGGTAACTCCGGCGGGGTCGATGTGTCCCGCGAGGGCGTACAGCGCGACCTGCTGCCGCTGATCGAAGGCTGCACGGTGAACACCAAGCTGGGCATGGTCAAGACCGACCACATCCTGTTTATCGCCTCCGGTGCGTTCCACCTGAGCAAGCCAAGCGACCTGGTGCCGGAGCTGCAAGGCCGTCTGCCGATTCGGGTTGAGCTGAAAGCACTGACACCGGGCGATTTCGAACGCATCCTCAGCGAGCCGCATGCGTCGCTGACCGAGCAATACCGCGAGCTGCTGAAAACCGAAGGCCTGGGGATAGAGTTCCTGCCGGACGGTATCAAGCGTCTGGCGGAGATTGCCTGGCAGGTCAACGAGAAGACCGAAAACATCGGCGCCCGTCGCCTGCACACCCTGCTTGAGCGCCTGCTGGAGGAAGTGTCCTTCAGTGCCGGCGACATGGCGGGCGCGCAGAACGGCGAGGCGATCAAGATCGACGCCGACTACGTCAACAGCCACTTGGGCGAATTGGCGCAGAACGAAGATCTGTCTCGTTATATCCTGTAGGTCATGTGAAGCCGGGCTCCTGCATGATCTGCTCGGATCCCGTCATGACCAAACTACCTACCGCCATCAACCTGCACAAAGCCTCCAGGACCCTGGGCCTTACCTACGGTCCCGACGAGGTCTATCAGCTGCCCGCCGAATTCCTGCGGGTGCACTCCCCTTCCGCCGAGGTCCAGGGCCACGGCAAGCCGATCCTGCAATTCGGCAAGCTCAATGTCGGTTTGACCAAGATCGAACCCGCCGGCCAATACGCACTGAAATTGACCTTCGACGACGGCCATGACAGCGGATTGTTCACCTGGGACTACCTCTATCAACTTGCCGTGCGTCAGGACGCGCTGTGGGCTGACTATCTTGCCGAGCTGAAAGCCGCCGGAAAAACCCGCGACCCGAGCCAGTCGGTCGTGCGGCTGATGCTCTAGCTCAGGCCTTTTGCTCATTAGTGGGCATTTTCTAATTCCATCTGCTTGAATGCCCCTCTGTCGTGGCCAACGATTGGCCCGCTTGCGAAAAAAATTAAACTCGGGTAACCAATGGAACTGGCAAGTTCCCTGCATTTGACGATGCGGTATTAACGGTCACCCGAGCAGTAGTACCAGGCTGTGCTGTGTGGCAAGTAGTGGTACACAGCGGTACCCGGTACTCGTCTGTCGGACAATGGAGCGTCGTAGATGAGTAACAAGAACAACGATGACTTGAAACGCCAGGCCTCGGAAAACACCCTGGGGCTGAACCCGATCATCGCGTTACGGAAAAAGGATTTACTGGCATCCGCTCGGATGGTGCTGACCCAGGCCATCAAACAACCGTTGCACAGCGTCAAGCACGTCGCGCATTTTGGCGTCGAATTGAAAAACGTGGTGTTCGGCAAATCACAGCTGACACCCGAGAGCGACGACCGTCGTTTCAACGACCCGGCGTGGACCCAGAACCCGCTCTACAAACGTTACCTGCAAACCTACCTGGCGTGGCGCAAGGAGCTGCACGACTGGATCGCCGACAGCAACCTGTCGGAACACGACATCAGCCGCGGCCACTTCGTCATCAACCTGATGACCGAAGCCATGGCACCCACCAACAGCGCGGCCAACCCGGCGGCGGTCAAACGCTTCTTCGAGACCGGTGGCAAAAGCCTGCTGGATGGCCTGTCACACCTGGCCAAAGACATGGTGCACAACGGCGGCATGCCGAGCCAGGTCAACATGGGCGCCTTTGAAGTGGGCAAAAGCCTGGGCACCACCGAAGGCGCCGTGGTGTTTCGCAACGACGTGCTGGAGCTGATCCAGTACCGGCCGATCACCGAACAGGTGCACGAACGCCCGCTGCTGGTGGTACCGCCGCAGATCAACAAGTTCTATGTATTCGACCTGAGCCCGGACAAGAGCCTGGCGCGCTTCTGCCTGCGCAATAACCAGCAGACGTTTATCGTCAGCTGGCGCAACCCGACCAAGGCCCAGCGCGAGTGGGGCCTGTCGACTTATATCGAGGCGCTCAAAGAAGCGGTGGATGTGGTGACGGCGATCACCGGCAGTAAAGACATCAACATGCTCGGCGCCTGCTCCGGCGGCATCACCTGCACCGCGCTGCTGGGCCACTACGCGGCGCTGGGCGAGAAGAAGGTCAACGCCCTGACCCTGCTGGTGAGCGTGCTGGACACCACCCTGGACACCCAGGTGGCGCTGTTCGTCGACGAGCAGACCCTGGAGGCGGCCAAGCGCCACTCCTACCAGGCCGGCGTGCTGGAAGGCCGCGACATGGCCAAGGTGTTTGCCTGGATGCGCCCCAATGACCTGATCTGGAATTACTGGGTCAACAACTACCTGCTGGGCAACGAGCCGCCGGTGTTCGACATCCTGTTCTGGAACAACGACACCACCCGTCTGCCCGCCGCATTCCATGGCGACCTGATCGAGCTGTTCAAGAACAACCCGCTGGTGCGCGCCAATGCCCTGGAAGTGTGCGGCACGCCGATCGACCTGAAGCAGGTGACCGCCGATATCTACTCCCTGGCCGGCACCAACGACCACATCACGCCGTGGCAGTCCTGCTACAAGTCGGCACAGCTGTTTGGTGGCAAGGTGGAGTTCGTACTGTCCAGCAGCGGGCATATCCAGAGCATCCTGAATCCGCCGGGCAACCCCAAGTCGCGCTACCAGACCAGCGATACGATGCCGGGCAAAGCGCTGGATTGGCAGGAAAATGCCACCAAGCACACTGATTCATGGTGGCTGCACTGGCAGGCGTGGCAGGCGGAGCGGTCGGGCAAGCTGAAAAAGGCGCCGACCGCACTGGGCAATAAAGCGTACGCAGCGGCTGAAGCGGCGCCGGGCACTTACGTACACGAAAGGTAGGCTGGAACGGGATCTACTGTAGGAGCTGGCTTGCCTGCGATGGCATCAACTCGGCGTGCCAGATACACCGCGGTGTC
Organism: Pseudomonas sp. PAMC 25886; assembly: GCF_000242655.1. NCBI lineage: Bacteria > Pseudomonadati > Pseudomonadota > Gammaproteobacteria > Pseudomonadales > Pseudomonadaceae > Pseudomonas > Pseudomonas sp. PAMC 25886. Next base: position 38,419 of record NZ_AHHC01000029.1, on the reverse strand, counting down.
TGCATCGCAGGCAAGCCAGCTCCCACACTGACCGTTTTCCGGCAGGGAAATAGCGCCATTTCACAGGGTACGAGCATGCCGCAACCGTTCATCTTCCGTACCATCGACCTGGATGGCCAAGCCATCCGCACGGCGGTACGCCCGGGCAAGCCTCACTTGACGCCGCTGCTGATTTTCAACGGCATCGGCGCCAACCTTGAGCTGGTGTTTCCGTTCGTCCAGGCCCTGGACCCGGACCTGGAAGTGATTGCCTTTGATGTGCCGGGGGTCGGCGGTTCGTCGACGCCCAGCCGGCCTTATCGTTTCCCTGGCCTGGCCAAGCTCACCGCACGCATGCTCGATTACTTGGACTATGGCCAGGTCAACGCGGTAGGCGTTTCCTGGGGCGGGGCACTGGCGCAGCAGTTTGCGTATGACTACCCGGAGCGCTGCAAGAAGCTGATTCTCGCCGCCACCGCCGCCGGTGCCTTCATGGTGCCGGGCAAACCCAAAGTCTTGTGGTTGATGGCCAGCCCCAGGCGCTATATCCAGCCGTCCCACGTGGTGCGCATTGCGCCGATGATCTACGGCGGCTCCTTCCGCCGGGATTCGAAACTGGCCGCCGAACACGCCAGCAAAGTGCGTTCGGCGGGCAAGCTGGGTTACTACTGGCAACTGTTCGCCGGGCTTGGCTGGACCAGCATCCACTGGCTGCACAAGATCAAGCAGCCGACCCTGGTGCTGGCCGGCGATGACGACCCGCTGATCCCGCTGGTCAACATGCGCATGCTGGCGTGGCGCATTCCCAACGCCCAACTGCACATCATCGACGACGGTCATCTGTTCCTGATTACCCGGGCCGAGGCCGTGGCGCCGATCATCATGAAGTTTCTCCAGGAGGAACGCCTGCGGGCGGTGATTCACCCGCAACCCGCGCTTTAGACGGTGGCGGTCAGGACGACCGCACCGCGCAACTTGGCCAGAACCGACTATGGTTCTGAATTGGCGTGCTTGTTGATGGCTTGACGAAGGAGTGTTGGCGCATGCGAGAAAGACCCGTATCGAACCCGGTGCCCACACCCGCCGCGTTCATCAATATTGAAAGTGCGATCACCGGCCTGCGCGGCCGGGATCTGCTGTCGACCCTGCGCAGCGTCGCCGCACACGGCCTGCGCAACCCGGTGCACACCGCCCGTCACGCCCTGAAGCTGGGCGGGCAATTGGGCCGCGTGTTGCTGGGGGAAACGGTGCACGAGCCGAACCCGGCCGACAGCCGCTTCGCCGACCCGACCTGGCAGCTCAACCCGTTTTATCGGCGCAGCCTGCAAGCCTACTTGAGCTGGCAAAAACAAACCCGCCACTGGATCGACGACAGCAACCTCAGCCCCGACGACCGGGCACGGGCGCACTTTGCCTTTGCCCTGCTCAACGATGCGGTGTCCCCGTCCAACACGTTGCTCAATCCGCTGGCAATCAAGGAGCTGCTCAACTCCGGCGGCAACAGCGTGGTGCGTGGCGTCAGCAACCTGTTCGACGACCTGCTGCACAACAATGGCCTGCCGCGCCAGGTCACCAAGCAAGCCTTTGAAGTCGGCAAGACGGTAGCCACCACGCCCGGCTCGGTGGTGTTTCGCAATGAGCTGCTGGAGTTGATCCAGTACAAGCCCATGAGCGAAAAACAGTACGCCAAGCCGCTGCTGGTGGTGCCGCCGCAAATCAACAAGTACTACATTTTCGACCTGAGCCCGAACAACAGCTTTGTCCAGTTCGCCCTGAAAAATGGCCTGCAGGTGTTTATGGTCAGCTGGCGCAACCCGGACGTACGGCATCGGGAGTGGGGCCTCTCCACCTACGTCGCCGCCCTGGAAGAAGCGCTGAACGTGTGCCGCGCAATCACCGGCGCCCGCGAGGTCAACCTGATGGGCGCCTGCGCCGGAGGCCTGACCATCGCCGCGCTGCAAGGCCATCTACAGGCCAAGCGTCAGCTGCGCCGCGTCTCGAGCGCCAGCTACCTGGTGAGCCTGCTGGACAGCCAGATCGACAGCCCCGCCACCCTCTTCGCCGACGAACAGACCCTGGAAGCCGCCAAGCGCCGCTCGTATCAGCAAGGCGTACTCGACGGCCGGGACATGGCCAAAGTGTTCGCCTGGATGCGCCCCAATGACCTGATCTGGAATTACTGGATCAACAACTACCTGCTGGGCAAGGAACCGCCGGCGTTCGACATCCTGTACTGGAACAACGACAACACCCGCCTGCCCGCCGCGCTGCATGGCGACTTGCTGGACTTCTTCAAACACAACCCGCTGAGCCACCCCGGTGGCCTGGAAGTCTGCGGCACACCCGTCGACTTGCAGAAGGTCACGGTGGACAGCTTCAGCGTGGGCGGGATCAACGACCACATCACGCCGTGGGATGCGGTGTACCGCTCCACCCAACTGCTGGGCGGCGACAAGCGCTTCATTCTGTCCAACAGCGGGCATATCCAGAGCATCCTCAACCCGCCGGGCAACCCCAAGGCCAACTACGTCGAAAACCTCAAGCTGAGCAGCGACCCGCGCGCCTGGTACTACGACGCCAATCACGTCGAAGGCAGCTGGTGGCCCAATTGGCTGGCGTGGATCCAGCAACGTTCCGGGGTGCAGCGCGAAACCCTGACCGCCCTGGGCAACCAGAATTACCCACCGATGGAAGCGGCGCCGGGCACGTATGTGCGGGTCCGCTGAGCCCAACGACGATTTTAAGAAGACTGGATGAAGACCCGCGACCGTATCCTTGAATGTGCCTTGCAGTTGTTCAACCACAAGGGCGAGCCGAACGTGTCGACCATGGAGGTGGCCAATGAAATGGGGATCAGCCCGGGCAATCTCTATTACCACTTCCATGGCAAGGAGCCGCTGGTGCTCGGGCTGTTCGAGCGTTTCCAGGCCGAGTTGGCGCCGTTGCTCGACCCGCCTGAAGACGCTCAACTGGCGGCCGAGGATTACTGGCTGTTCCTGCACCTGATCGTGGAGCGCATGGCGCACTATCGGTTTCTGTTCCAGGACTTGTCGAACCTGGCGGGACGCTTGCCGAAACTGGCCAAGGGCATTCGCAACCTGCTGACAGCGCTCAAGCGCACGCTGGCCTCGTTGCTGGCCCGGCTAAAGACGGATGGGCAATTGGTCAGTGATACCCAGGCATTGGGGCAGTTGGTGGAACAGATCACCATGACCCTGCTGTTTTCCCTGGACTACCAACGGATTCTAGACCGTGAAGGTGAAGTGCGGGTGGTGGTGTACCAGATCATGATGCTGGTGGCGCCGCACTTGCTGATGCCGGCGAGGCAGGCAACGGAGCGTTTGGCGCTCAGGTACCTGGACGACGCGGACTAAATGGCTATGTGTCGCTCTGTAGACCCCATCAATAAAAAAGCCCGACCTTCGCAGGCCGGGCTTTTTTGTGTCCCGTAAAAATCAGGACTGACTGGTAGGCGTCGGGGTTGCCGGCGTTGCAGTCGGGGTTGCAGCAGCAGGCGTCGGTGGAGTGACCGAGTTGGTCGCCGGTGCCGGGGTTGCAGGCTTGGCCGCGACCGCTGGCTTTGGCGCTGCTGGTTTTTTGGCTACGGCAGGCTTCTTCGCCGCGGCCGGTTTTGCAGCAGGCTTGGCCGCTACAGGTTTTGCAGCCGCAGGTTTGGCGGCAACCGGCTTGGCTGCAGGTTTCGCAGCAGCTGGCTTGGCAGCAGGCTTCGCTGCAGCAGGTTTAGCGGCTGCGGTTTTCGCCGCGGGCTTGGCTGCAGGCTTGGCGGCCGGTTTGGCTGCTGCTTTTGCTGCCGGCTTGGCTGCGGGTTTAGCCGCAGGTTTTGCAGCTGTTTTAGCGGCCACTGGTTTAGCGGCAGGCTTGGCGGCCGGTTTAGCCGCTGCGGTTTTAGCCGCTGGCTTGGCCGCCGGTTTTGCGGCAGCTTTGGCAGGCGCTTTGGCCGCTGGCTTGGCGGCCGGTTTGGCGGCGGCCTTGACCAGAGGTTTGGCGGCGGTTTTTGCAGCAGGCTTGGCAGCAGCCGTTTTCGCGGCTGGCTTGGCAGCCGGTTTGGCCGCTGCAGTTTTAGCCACAACGGGCGCCGCTTTAACGCCGGTGAGTTTTTCGATTTGCCGGGTCAATGTATCGACCTTGCTGTGCAGCGCTTTCACTTCAGTACGGCTAGGCACGCCCAGTCGCGAAATGGCACTGTTCAGGCGCTTGTCAAAAGCCCCTTCCAGTTCGCCCCACTTGTCGCTGATACGTGATTTGGCAGAACCGGCGGAAGCCTTTGCCGCATCGACTTGTTTACCCACTGTGCTCTTGGTCAACTTCTCGGCCTTCTCGCCGTCTTTAACCAAAGTCTCGAAGTATTTGCCGCCGTCACTGCTCACCTTCGAGTACACGCCTAAACCAGCCAGCCAGATCTTGCGGGAGTATTTTTCAACTTCCCCGATCCACGAGCTGCCTTCTTTATCAGTAGTCTTTTTAACAGCCATCCCGTTGTCTCCTTAGTGTTTACGCGCGACACGTTCGAGCAATGCCGTCAGCTCATCGAGCTTAGCAGAGAGTGTCTCCACGTCATGTTTAGACGGAATGCCGATCCGATTCAAGGCACTTCCAACACGACTATCAAAAGCTCTTTCAACTTTATCCAGTTGCACTTCGACTCTACCTTTGACGCCGAAGACTTCGCTCTTGACTTGATCAATCTGACTGTTGGCCGCATCAAGTTGTTCAATCACAACTTTTTTGCCTTTACTTTCAATATGTTGACCGGTCTTAACGAGTTCCTTGAAGTACTCGGCGCCCTCGCTGCCGACCTTGGCATAAGCCCCCAAACCGGCCAGCCAGATCTTGCGGGCATAGGATTTAACGTCGATCAGGGCGTTAGTTCCGGTAGCAATTTTTTTCTTCAAAATAACTTTGGCCATGGTGCACCTCACGCATAAAGGGGGGAGGAACTGCCCACAGAAGTTGAGGGCTTGGGCACAAAGTAGGCAGAAAAATTAGAATCGGCACCCTAAGAAGACCGGAAATCAGGCCAGGGCTTTATCCAGCGCCTTCTCGATTTCGGACTTGATGGTGCCACTCATGGCCGACATCAACAGTCCCAGTTCCACGTCGATGCGCAGGGAATCTTCAGCCACTTTCACGGTGCCTTTAACTCCCGAGCGTTTGAGATTCAGTGTGTCGCCGACCCACGAAGACTCCAGGCCATATTGCTCCTTGAGTTTGCTCGCCAACTTGTCGGCTTTTTCGCGGGCAGCGTCCTTGCCCAGTGTGTGGGCACGTTCAACCTGTATGCGGGCCATTTGAATGACTCCTCGTTATAGGGACTTGTCGACCCGCCATGCGGCAAAAGGTCTCGGTGGCCACCTATCTTACCTTCAGCCTTGCCAAGACAAAGCATGCCTTGGGGATTAGAATGCCCCCATTCTCTTTTGGTGACAGCGATATGACTGATCAGCGCAAAGGCAGCGATGCCGAACCCACCACTCACTTCGGCTTCAAGAACGTCCCGGAAAGCCAGAAAGCCGAAAAAGTCGCCGAGGTGTTCCACTCGGTAGCCGCCAAGTACGACTTGATGAACGACGTGCTGTCCGGCGGCATGCACCGCCTGTGGAAGCGCTTCACCATCGAGTTGTCGGGCGTACGTACCGGCAACCGCGTGCTGGATATTGCCGGCGGCACGGGCGACCTGGCCGCCAAGTTCTCCAAGCTGGTGGGCCCGACCGGCCAGGTGGTATTGGCCGACATCAACGGCTCGATGCTCAAGGTCGGTCGTGATCGCCTGCTGGACAAAGGCGTGGCGGGCAACATCGAGTTCGTCCAGGCCGACGCTGAAAAGCTGCCGTTCCCTGACAACCATTTCGACTGCGTGACCATCGCCTTCGGCCTGCGTAACGTGACCCACAAGGAAGACGCGCTGCGCTCCATGTTGCGCGTACTCAAGCCCGGCGGTCGCCTGCTGGTGCTGGAGTTCTCCAAGCCGACCAACGCGCTGATGTCCAAGGTCTACGACACCTACTCGTTCGCCTTCATGCCGTTGATGGGCAAGCTGATCACCAATGACGCCGAAAGCTACCGTTACCTGGCTGAATCGATCCGCATGCACCCCAACCAGGAAACCCTGAAGTCGATGATGGTGGAAGCCGGTTTCGACCGCGTGACCTACCACAACATGACCTCGGGCATCGTCGCCCTGCACCGCGGCATCAAGCCCTGATGTTGTTCGCAGGCCTTCTCGCCAGCGTTGAACACGGCCTCAACCGTGTTTTGCGCCTGGACAGCACCGCCCTGGCGCGGCTGGCACACCTGAACGGCAAGATCATCGCCGTGGATTGCACCAGCCCGGCCTTGCAGCTGTTTATCCTGTCCAGCGATGAAGGCCTGTTGCTGGCGACCCACTGGGCCGCCGACGCCGACTGCACCCTGCGTGCTTCCGGCTCCAGCCTGCTGCGCCTGGCCCTGAGCCGGGACAAAACAGCGATCCTCCACGGCCCGGACGTTACGCTCACAGGCGACAGCACAGTGCTGATGGACCTGGCGGCGGTGCTGCAAGACCTGGAACTGGATTGGGAATATGAGCTGTCCCGTTGGCTCGGCCCGGTGGCCACCCAACTGATCAGCGGTCACCTGCGCAGCCGGACGCGCTGGTACCAGCAGGGCTTCGCCAGCCTGAACCAGAACCTCGCCGAATACCTGAGCGAAGAATCGCGCACCCTGGTCGGACAACGGGAAGCGGAAGCGCGCTTTCGTGAACTCGACCAGGCCAAACTCGACCTGGAACGACTTGAGGCGCGCTTCGAGCGCCTGAGCCGCTCCCTGAATTCAAGCGATAACGCATGAAGCTGCTCGCCGTCCGCCGTTTGTTTCGTATCCAGCGCGTCGTAATCCGCTACCGCCTCGATGACCTGCTGTTCGCCCTGCCGCTGCCGTGGTTTCTGCTGGCGGTGCGCTATGTGCTGCCGTGGCGCTGGTTCCCGCGCAAAACCCTCGACCTGAGCCGTGGCGCCCGCTTGCGCCTGGCATTGCAGGACCTGGGGCCGATCTTCATCAAGTTCGGGCAGATCCTCTCCACCCGCCGCGACCTGTTGCCCGAAGACATCGCCGACGAACTGATGCTGTTGCAGGACCGCGTCCCGCCGTTTGACTCGCAACTGGCGGTCACGCTGATTGAAGAGCAGCTCGGCAAGAAGATCAGTGAAGTGTTCAGCCGCTTTGACATTGCGCCGTTGGCTTCGGCCTCGGTGGCCCAGGTGCATGCCGCGCAGCTCAAAAGCGGCGAAGAAGTGGTGGTGAAGGTCATCCGCCCGGGCCTCAAGCCGATCATCGGCCAGGACCTGGCGTGGCTGTTCATCCTCGCCCGCGCCGCCGAGCGTTTCTCGGCCGATGCGCGCCTGCTGCACCCGGTGGACGTGGTGCTGGACTACGAAAAAACCATCTACGACGAACTCGACCTGCTGCGCGAAGCGGCCAACGCCAGCCAGCTCAAGCGTAACTTCGAAGGCTCGCCGTTGCTGTATGTGCCGCAAGTCTATTGGGACTGGTGCCGCCCGAAAGTGCTGGTGATGGAGCGCATCTATGGCGTACAGGTCACCGACCTCGCGACCCTGGCCGACCAGCGCACCGACATGAAAATGCTCGCCGAGCGCGGTGTGGAAATCTTCTTCACCCAGGTGTTCCGCGACAGCTTCTTCCACGCCGACATGCACCCCGGCAATATCTTCGTCAGCACCGTGAACCCGTGGAGCCCGCAGTACATTGCGATCGACTGCGGCATCGTCGGCAGCCTGACCCCCGAAGACCAGGACTACCTGGCGCGCAATCTGTTCGCCTTCTTCAAGCGTGACTACCGCCGCGTGGCGCAGTTGCACATCGATTCGGGCTGGGTGCCGGCAGAAACCAAACTCAACGAATTCGAAGCGGCGATCCGCACCGTGTGCGAACCGATCTTTGAAAAACCGTTAAAAGATATTTCCTTCGGTCAGGTGCTGATGCGTCTGTTCCAGACGGCGCGGCGCTTCAATATGGAAGTGCAGCCACAATTAGTACTGTTGCAAAAGACCCTGCTGAACATCGAAGGCCTGGGCCGCCAGCTCTACCCGGACCTCGACCTGTGGAACACCGCCCAGCCATTCCTTGAGCGCTGGATGCGTGAACGCGTCAGCCCGAAAACCCTGCTGGGCAACCTGCAAAGCCAGGTCGAGCAACTGCCGCACCTGGCCAACATGACCCGCGACCTGCTGGAGCGCATGTCCCAGCCCCATGCCAAGGACCCCGCGCCGCCATGGCACAAGCGCAAGGACGACTGGTTCCTGCGCCTGCTGGGCGCCGCGCACCTGGTGGGCGGCACGATACTGGCCGCCGGCGGGCCGCTGAATGAACTGGGCCATTGGCCGGCCGGCATTATGGTCGCCGTGGGCGTGTATCTGATCGTGCGTCGATAGCCAATCCGGTTATACACTGTCGCAAATTGCCGGAGCCGAAAATGAAAGACTGGCTGGACGAGATCAAGTGGGACAGTGACGGCCTGGTGCCGGCCATTGCCCAGGACTACAAGACCGGGCGCGTGCTGATGATGGCCTGGATGAACCGCGAGGCCCTGAGCCTGACCGCCGCCGAGAACCGCGCCATTTACTGGTCACGTTCCCGTGGCAAACTGTGGCGCAAGGGCGAAGAGTCCGGGCACGTGCAAACCCTGCATGAGATGCGCATCGACTGCGACGCCGATGTGGTCATCCTCAAGGTCGAGCAGATCGGCGATATCGCCTGTCACACCGGCCGTCACAGCTGCTTCTACCGCGTGTTCGAAAACGGCGAGTGGAAGACCGTCGAGCCTGTGCTCAAAGACCCGCACGCCATTTACTCGGCAGGACACTGAACATGAGCGATACCCTCAACCGCGTGGCCCAGGTGCTGGAAGACCGCAAAGGCGCGGACGCCGACAGCTCCTATGTCGCCAGCCTGTACCACAAGGGTCTGAACAAGATTCTGGAAAAACTCGGCGAAGAATCCGTCGAGACGATTATTGCTGCCAAGGACGCGCAAATCAGCGGCGACTGCAGCGACGTGATCTACGAAACTGCCGACTTGTGGTTCCACAGTCTGGTCATGCTCGCCCAACTGGGGCAGCATCCACAGGCAGTGCTTGATGAACTGGACCGTCGCTTCGGCTTGTCCGGGCATGCCGAAAAGGCCTCGCGCCCGTCCGCCTGACCAACTATTACAGAGGAATTGCAGCATGGGCATTTTTGACTGGAAACACTGGATCGTCATTCTTGTGGTCGTTGTGCTGGTGTTCGGCACCAAGAAACTGAAAAACCTCGGCACCGACGTCGGTGAATCGATCAAGGGCTTTCGCAAGGCCATGAACGACGACGAGAAGCCTGCCGACCCTGCCGTCAACCCGGTGCCACCGGCGCAGCCTGTACACCCGCAGGCCACTCAGCCGATCACTGAACGTCGCACCTTCGACGTACAGGCCGAGCACGTCAAAGAGCAGAACCAAAAAGACTCGTGAGTACTGAATAATGTTTGGTATCAGCTTCTCTGAACTGCTGCTCGTCGGCCTCGTGGCCCTGCTGGTACTGGGGCCGGAACGCCTGCCCGGTGCCGCGCGCACGGCCGGCCTGTGGATCGGGCGCCTGAAACGCAGTTTCAACGCCATCAAACAGGAAGTTGAACGGGAAATCGGCGCCGACGAAATTCGCCGGCAACTGCACAACGAACACATTCTGTCGTTGGAGCAGGAGGCACGGAAGATTCTCTCGCCGGTGCAGGAAACGCCCAAGCCGGTCGAACCTGTGGCCGAGCACTCGATTGCACCGCCTGCCACGCCTGCGCCTGCACCGGTCGCCGAACCCGTGCACGCCGCCGAGCCTGCGCCCGCCGCGCCCGTGACCCCGACCGAACCCGCGCCGACGCCTGCCGTGTCGCCCGCTCCCCACGACCCTACATTGCCGCCGCGAGCCCCATGAGCGCTGATAAACCGGAAACCGACCAGCACATGCCACTGGTCTCGCACCTCACCGAGTTGCGCACCCGCCTGCTGCGTTGTGTCGCGGCGATCTTCATCATCTTTGCCGGGCTGTTTGCCTTCACCCAGCAGATCTACACCTTTGTCTCCACGCCGCTGCGCAACTACTTGCCGGCCGGCGCGACGATGATCGCCACCGACGTGTCGTCACCCTTCCTCACGCCGTTGAAGCTGACGATGATGGTTTCGCTGTTCCTGGCGATCCCGGTGATCCTGCACCAGATCTGGGGCTTTATCGCGCCGGGCCTGTACAAGCATGAGAAACGCATCGCCGTGCCGCTGCTGGTGTCGAGCATCCTGCTGTTCTACACCGGCATGGCCTTCGCCTACTTCCTGGTGTTCCCGCTGATCTTCAAATTCTTCGCCGCTGCTACGCCGGCCGGCGTGGAGATGATGACCGACATCACCAGCTACCTCGACTTCGTGATGACGCTGTTCTTCGCCTTTGGCGTAGCGTTCGAAATCCCGGTGGCCGTGGTGCTGCTGGTGTGGATCGGCGTGGTCGACGTCAAATACCTGAAGAAGATCCGCCCGTACGTGATCATCGGCTGCTTCGTGGTCGGCATGATCCTGACCCCGCCGGACATCTTCTCGCAGACGTTGCTGGCCGTGCCGATGTGGATGCTGTTCGAAATTGGCATCCTGTTTGGCAGCCTGGTGAGCAAGCGTGGTGATCACCCGGATGACCAGCCCGCCGACGACGACCAGCCGCCAGCGACCCAGCCGTGAACCTGCTGCTGCTTGAGGAGGCCGACTTTGTCGCGGCCGACCGGGTGGTGCTGCGTGACCGGCGCCTGGTGCATATGCAGGAAGTCCACCGTGCCGCGGTAGGCGACAGCCTGCGGGTCGGGCGTATTGGCGGCTTGATGGGCAACGCTCGGTTGCTGCGACTGGAGGCTCGGGAGGCCGAGCTCGAAGTGACCTTCGACCAGCCGCCGCCGGCCAAACTGCCCCTGACCCTGCTGCTGGCCCTGCCCCGCCCGAAGATGCTGCGCCGGGTGCTGCAGACGGTGGCGTCCATGGGTGTGCCACGGGTGGTGCTGGTGAACAGCTATCGCGTGGAAAAGAGTTTCTGGCAGACGCCCTTCCTGGAGCCGGAAGCGATTCGCGAGCAGTTGATCCTCGGTCTGGAACAGTCCCGGGACACGGTGCTTCCCGAGATCGTGATCGAAAAGCGCTTCAAGCCGTTCGTCGAAGACCGCCTGCCTGCCCTGGCGCAAGACACCCTCGGCCTGGTCGGCCACCCGGGTGACTACCCGCCCTGCCCTCGTGGCCTGGATGAGCCGGTCACGCTGGCCATCGGGCCGGAAGGCGGCTGGATTCCCTACGAGGTGGATCTGCTGGCCAAGGCCGGTTTGCAGCCGGTGCAACTCGGCGCGCGCATCCTGAGGGTCGAAACTGCCGTCACCGCGCTGCTCTCAAGACTCTTCTAAATCCCTCGCCACAAAAACACCCGTCCTACAGAAACATCCGAACCTGCCGATAGCTTCTGAATAAGTCCAAGCCTTGTTCCAGGGGAGTTCGCAGCATGTATCGTTGGTTAGCCGAGAAACTGGGGAATGTAAGCGTCAACCGCAAGCTGGGCATAGGCTTTGGCCTGGTATTGATACTGACCCTGCTGATCACCTTTACCGGCTGGACGGGCCTGAGTGGTGTGATCAGCCGCGGCGACAAGCTGGGCTATATTTCGAGCCTCAACGGGTTGTCCAAGGACTTGCGCCTGGCGCGCCTGGACTTCGAAATGCGGCGGGGCGAACAAGGTACGGGCGCCGTCAACGACCTGATCACACAACTGGACAGTGGCCTGAAAAACGCCGCAGAACTGATCGAGCAACCCGACGACAAGCTCGTCGTGGAACAACAACAGGACGCCCTGAACCAGTACAAGAAAGCCTTTGGCTCCATGGTGCAGGCCGGTCTCAAGCGTGAAGGCGCCCGCAGCAAACTGGGGGATACCGCCGACAACGCCGTGGCAAAAATCAACGAAGTGGAGAAATCCCTGCTGCAAGGCGACAGCGTCATCCTGTTCAACAGCGTGGTCGACTTGAGCAAGCTGATCCAGCAGGCGCGCTTCCAGGTGCGCGGCTACACCTACAGTGGCAAGGTCGAAGCCGAACAGCCGGCCCTGGACGCCATCGACAACGCCCTGAAAAAAATCACCGAGCTCAACGACACGTTGCCTGAGCAATACCGGGCCAACCTGCAAGAGGCCAGCGTTTCGTTGCAGGCCTACCGTGCCGCCGTCAGCCAGTACCGCGATTCCCAGGTGGCCAGCGCTGCCGCGACGAAAATCATGGCCGAGCAAGGCGATATCCTGCTCGACCGCAGCAACAAACTTACCACCTCGCAAACCGTGGTGCGTGACACCGACACCGCCCACGCCAAGAACCTGTTGCTGCTGGCCACGGCCCTGGCACTGGCCTTCGGCATCCTCGCCGCCTGGGCCATCACCCGGCAGATTGTCATCCCCCTGAACCAGACCCTCAAAGTCGCCGAGCGCGTGGCGTCCGGCGACCTGAGCCACAACCTGATCTCCCAGCGCCAGGACGAACTGGGCCAGTTGCAGCGGTCCATGCAGAGCATGACCGTAGGCCTGCGGGAACTGATCGGCGGTATCAGCGACGGCGTCACCCAGATCGCCAGTGCTGCCGAGCAACTGTCGGCCGTCACCGAGCAGACCAGCGCCGGGGTGAACAGCCAGAAGGTCGAGACCGACCAGGTGGCCACCGCCATGAACGAAATGGCCGCCACTGTGCAGGAAGTCGCCCGTAATGCCGAAGAAGCCTCCGAGGCCGCCGTAGCCGCCGACCAGCAGGCCCGTGAAGGCGACAAGGTGGTCGGTGAGGCCATCGCCCAGATCGAGCGCCTGGCCAGCGAGGTGGGCAACTCCACCGAGGCCATGGGCCACCTCAAGCGCGAGAGCGACAAGATTGGCAGTGTGCTGGACGTGATCAAGTCCGTGGCCCAGCAAACCAACCTGCTGGCCCTCAACGCAGCGATTGAAGCGGCGCGTGCCGGTGAAGCCGGGCGCGGTTTTGCGGTGGTCGCCGACGAAGTGCGCAGCCTGGCCCAGCGCACGCAAAAGTCCACCGAGGAAATCGAAGAGCTGATCGTCGGCCTGCAAAGCGGCACCCAGCAGGTGGCGACCATCATGGACAACAGCCGCAACCTCACCGACAGCAGCGTCGAGCTGACTCGCCGGGCCGGCAACGCCCTGGAGAACATCACCCGCACCGTTTCGACGATCCAGGCGATGAACCAGCAGATCGCCACCGCGGCCGAACAACAAAGTGCCGTGGCCGAAGAGATCAACCGCAGCGTGCTCAACGTGCGGGACGTTTCCGAACAAACCTCGGCGGCCAGCGAAGAGACCGCCGCTTCCAGCGCGGAACTGGCCCGACTGGGGATTTACCTGCAAACCCTGGTGGGCCGCTTCAAGGTCTGACCCTGTCGCGGCGGCCATCAGGGCCGCCGCCATGACAACTTGTGAAATTTCCTACGCGCTTTTCAGGTCGTGAATGACACACCTGGCGCCGAATAAAAGTAGCGTTTCAATTCCCCTGGCCGTTATCAGCCGGACGCTTGAGACGCTCCTTTTGATTCGTTGGAGGTTCACCATGTTTCGTCCACTGACCCGCGCATTAGGCAACATCAGCGTCACCCTCAAACTCTTCCTGGGCTTCGGCCTGGTGCTGCTGCTCAGCCTGGCCATTGCCCTGACAGGCTGGCAGGCATTGAACGCCTCGCTGTTCCGCTCGCAGTCACTGACCGTGCTCTCGCAACTGGCGGTGGTAGGCGAAGAACTGCGGGCCGACCGCATCGTGTACCGCACCCTGAACGACCCGAACAGCCTGACCCGAATCGGCCTGCACATAGAGAAAATCGACCGCTACCTGGCCGAGTTGGCGGCACGCCTGGTGCACCCGGCCAGCCTTCAACAAGTGCAAGACTCGAACCGCATAACCGCCAGCTTCAAAACCGCCCTGGGCGGGCTGGCCAACCTGATAGAGCAGCGCGAAAGCGCCCGTGAGCGGCTCAAGAAAAGCTCGGTCCAGGCCAGCGACACCCTCGCACAATTGGCCAGCGACCTGCCCAATCAGGACGATGAAAAGGCCCTGGACGCTGTAGAACAACTTCGCCAGGCCATGGAGAAAGCCGAGGACAGCGCCCAGACCGCCGCCTGGGCCGCCGCTTCACTGGAAGCCTATGGCCAGGCCGTCGCCGATGCATTGCACACCCTCGACAGCGCCCAGACCGCCGTGGCTACACTGCCCGTGGACGGGACGGCCCTCAAAAGCGCCCTGCTCGACTACCGCAACCAGCTGACGCGCCTCAAGGACGCCCAGCTCACCACTGAAACCACCCAAAACCAACTGGAACAGTGGCTGGATCAGTTACTCAAGCAAAGCGACCAACTGAGCCAATACCAGACTGAACAGCGTGATCGCGAAGCCGACCAGGCCCGTACCCTGCTGCTCAGTGTCACCGGCGCAGCGCTACTGCTGGGAGCCCTGGCGGCGTGGCTGATCGCCGGCCAAATCGTCACGCCGTTGCGTCAGGCGCTGGTCGTCGCAAACCGGATTGCCGAGGGCGACTTGAGCCACAATATCCAGGCCACCCGCGAGGATGAAGTGGGGCAGTTGCAGCGCAGCATCGGGCAGATGACCGTCAACCTGCGGGGCCTGATCGGTGGCATCGGCGACAGCGCCCGGCAGATCGCCCGCGCCGCCGAGCAACTGTCTGCCGTCACCGAACAGACCCGCGCCGGGGTCGATGGCCAGAAACAGGAAACCGAACAGGTGGCCACCGCCATGAATGAAATGCTCGCCACCTCCCAGGAAGTCGCGCGCCATGCCGAGCAAGCCTCACTGGCCGCCACCGAGGCCGACCGGCAGGCGAGCCAGGGTGATCAGGTGGTCGCCGAGGCGATTGTTCACATCGAGCACCTGGCCCAGGAAATGACGCGCTCGAGCCAGGCCATGCAAGGGTTGCAGCAGGAAAGCCGGAAAATCGGCAGCGTGCTGGAGGTGATCAAATCCGTATCGGAACAAACCAATTTACTGGCCCTCAACGCAGCGATCGAGGCGGCCCGGGCCGGTGAGGCCGGCAGAGGCTTTGCCGTGGTCGCCGATGAAGTACGCAGCCTGGCGCAACGCACCCAGCAATCGGCCGAGGAAATCGAGGAGCTGATCAGTGGCCTGCACCGGGGCACGCAGCAGGTCGCAGACATCATGGACAACAGCCGCAGCCTCACCGACAACAGCGTGCAACTGACCCGCCGCGCGGGTGAGGCCTTGGCCGGCATCACTCGGACGGTGTCGGTTATCCAGGAGATGAACCCGCAGATTGCCGCCGCTGCCGAGGAACAAACGGCAGTAGCGGAGGAGATCAATCGCAGTGTGCTGAAGGTCAAGGATGTGTCGGAACAAACCTCGGCCGCGAGTCAGGAAACTGCGGCGGCCAGCGTCGAACTTGCGCGCCTGGGCACGGATTTGCAGGTGTGGGTGGGCAAGTTCAAGGTCTGAAAAAACCCACGACCAACGCTAACCTGTGGCGAGGGAGCTTGCTCCCGCTGGAGTGCGCAGCGCTCCCAGTTTTTTGGGGCCGCTACGCAGCCCAGCGGGAGCAAGCTCCCTCGCCACAGCAAGCTCCCTCGCCAAAAGAAGCATTCTCAACGCATTTATAGAACCTGACGCAGAAAGGCTTGGGCCCGGGGATCCTTCGGCGCATCGAAGAATTGTGCCGGGGCGGCGTCCTCCAGCAGTTTGCCGTGATCGAAGAACAGCACCCGATCGGCCACTTCCCGGGCGAAGCCCATTTCATGGGTGACGCAGACCATGGTCATGCCTTCCAGGGCCAGGGTCTTCATTACATCAAGCACTTCGCCGACCATTTCCGGGTCGAGTGCCGAGGTAGGTTCGTCAAACAGCATCACTTTGGGCTCCATCGCCAGCGCGCGGGCAATCGCCACGCGTTGCTGCTGGCCGCCGGAAAGCCGCGACGGAAATTCGTTGGCTTTCTGGGCGATGCCGACTTTTTCCAGGAGTGCCAGGGCCTTGGCCTCGCGCTCTTTCTTGCCACGCTTGCGCACGACTTTCTGCGCCAGGCAGAGGTTTTCCAGCACGGTCATGTGGGGGAACAGGTTGAAATGCTGGAACACCATGCCGACTTCACGGCGGTAGGCGTTCACATCGGTTTTCGGGTCTGCCAGTTGCAGGCCGTCGATGCTCACCGAGCCGGAATCAAATGCTTCCAGGCCGTTGAGGCAACGCAGGAACGTCGACTTGCCGGACCCGGACGGGCCGATCACCACCAGCACTTCACCCTTGGCCACCTGGGTGGTCACGTTATCCACCGCGCGGACTACGTGGCCGCGGGTGTCGAAGACTTTTACCAGATCGCGGACTTCAATCACTTTGCGCGAGCCTCCGCTCAAGCCGGCTGGCGATTTTCGACAGCGGCAGGTTGATCAGCAGGTACAGGCCTGCGACGCAGAACAGGATTTCGAACGGCGAAAACGAGGTAGTGATGACTTCACGGCCGCTTTTCAGCAGTTCGGTAATGGCGATCACCGACACCAGGGAAGTGTCCTTGACCAGGCTGATAAATTGCCCGGCCAGTGGCGGCAACACGCGCTTGAAGGCCTGCGGCAACACCACATGGCGCATCGACTGGCCAGCACTGAGCCCCAGGGAGCGAGCTGCTTCATTTTGCCCACGGGCAATCGACTGCACGCCGGCGCGAATGATTTCCGCCACATAGGCGCCGGTGAACAGCGACAGTGCCGCGATCCCGGCGAATTCCCGGGACAGGTTGAGCACGGTGCCGATAAAGAAATAGAAAATGAAGATCTGCACCAATAGCGGCGTGCCGCGCACCAGTTCGACGTAGATCGTCGAAAGATCGCGCAGGGTCGGGTTATTCGACAGACGACACAACCCGGTCGCCAGGCCGATCAACAACCCGAGCACCCCGGACACCACCGACAACCACAACGTGGTCCACAAGCCCCACAACAACGGGCCAGCGGCCCAATGCCGGGTGACGCCGACCACGTCGCCCTCGGCCACGTCATCGCCCTGAGCCACTTGCAGGCTGTTCTCGGCGACGGTCAGGTGCTGTTCGTTGCCCTCGTCATTGCGCAGGGTGACTTCAGCCACATCGCCCTTGCGCACCAACTCGCTGACGGTGGAAATATCCGACGCCCGCTGGGACTCTTCAGCCTGGTAGACGAAGTACTGCGGCACACGGTTCCAGCGCCATTCGTAGGACATCAGCGAGGTGGCGTAATACAACGCGCCGGCCAGGCCGACCAGCACCAGCACCGTCAGCAGGTGCCAGGGCCATTGGGCTTTTTTCTGTTTCATTTCAGGTTCCGGGATGTGTATCGCCTGGCAAGCCCTCATCGCGGGCAAGCCCGGCTCCCACATTTGAAGGCATTGTCAGGACTGACATCGATCAATGTGGGAGCTGGCTTGCCTGCGATGAAGTCGACGCGGTATCGCGTTATTCCATGTCCTTGAGCCACTCGGAGCTCTTGAACCACTTGTCATGGATACGATCGTAGGTGCCGTCGTTGCGGATCTGGTGCAGGAAGTTGTTGATGAAGTTGATGCTGTCGTAGTCGCCCTTCTTCAGGCCGAACGCTAGGGGCTCAAAGGTGAACGGCTGGTCGAGGAATACCAGCTTGCCGTTGCCGACCTTGTTCACCGCCACCACGTTGTAAGGCGCGTCATACACAAAGGCGTCGGCCTTGCCGTTGACCACGTCGAGCACGGCTTCCTGCTCGTTGTCGTAGCCATGGTACTTGGCCTTGGAGATCAGCTTCTTGGCCACCATCTCGCCGGTGGTGCCGAGCTTGGAGGTCAGGCGGTACTTCTCGTCGTTCAGGTCTTTGTAGGACTTGATGGTACCTTCCAGCTCCTTGCGGATCAGCAGGGTCTGGCCGACCACGATGAACGGTTCGCTGAAGTTCAGGCGCAGGTTGCGTTCCTGGGTCAGGGTCATGCCGCTGCCGATCATGTCGAACTTGTTGGTCAGCAGGGCCGGGATGATGCCGTCGTAGCCGGTGGAGATCGGCTCGAACTTGACGCCCATGGACTTGGCCATGGCCTTGAGGATGTCGACTTCAAAGCCGATGATTTCACCGCGCTTGTTGGTCATCTGGAACGGCATGTAGGTCGGGTCCATGCCGACTTTCAGCGTGCCGCGCTTGACCGCATCATCGATGGCGCCGGCGTGGGCCGCATTGACAGCCACCAGTGCGGTGACGCCTAGCAGCAGCATCGAAAGATACTTTTTCATCATCAAGTCCCCTGAACTCATTTTCTTGTGAGGTCGGCGCGCAAAAGGGCTGCACCATTTCGGGGTGCGATCCTAACTCACTCCCCGCCCGGTACAAAGGTTTCACGGGGATTTGTTGCCAAGGTATGACAGAAAAGCCCCACAACCGTGCAGAGAAGGTCACGGCTAGACACCTCGACCCACAGGCCCGCCAATTGCTTGATGTGTAAGCAGTTATGACTATCAGTCCATCTCCCCCATCCAGTCCGAGTCCTTGAACCACTTGTCATGCAGCCGATCGTAAGTGCCATCCTGGGCCACTTGGTTGAGGAAATGATTGATCCAGTTGAGGCTGTCGTAATCGCCTTTTTTCAGCCCGAACGCCAGGGGCTCATAGGTAAAGGGTTGCTCCAGTGCCAACAACCCACTGTTCTGGGGTTTGGCGATTGCGATCAGGTTATACGGCGCATCGTGGATAAAAGCGTCCGCCTTGCCCTCCACCACCTGGCGCACGCCTTCTTCCGGCGTAGGAAAACTGCGCAGCCGGGCCACACCGAGAAACCTTTTCGCCGCAGCCTCGCCCGTGGTGCCCTCGGCAGCCACGATGCGGTAACCGGCTTCGTTCAAGTCTTCGATGCTGTGGACCTGGTTGGCCAACCGCGGATGCAGCAGCACGGTCTGGCCGACGATGATGAACGAGTCGCTGAAGTTGAGTGTCAGGTTGCGTTCCTGCGTGACCGTCATGCCACTGCCGATCAGGTCGAACCGACTGGCCAGCAAGCCGGGGATCAGGTCGGTATAGGGCACCGAAACCAGCTCCAACTTCACCCCCAGCGCCTTGCTCATCTCCCGCAACAGGTCAATTTCAAACCCGACGATACGGCCCTTTTTGTCGGTCATCTCGAAGGGCACGTAGGTCGGATTGGTGCCGACTTTCAGCACACCCCGCCGCACGGCTTCGTCTATGGCCCCGGCGTGTGCCAGGTAACCGCAGGAAAATGTGACGATGCCGAGCCACAGCATCGATAAATACCTTTTGATCATGAAACGCCCCTGTTCCGTTAAACACTCCCACACCCAGCCACGCACAAGTTCGCGTAAACCAGGGGCTTCGAGTCAGATTTTGGGGGCGATGCTAACCCACTCGCAGGCACGGCAATACGCCTCGGAGAAGGGTCTTTTGTTTCGAAATAACAAGGCGTTAGCGTAATGAAGCAGAAGGGAAAAACGGCGTAGGACGGTTGCCGAACACGCCCCCGAGGCGATACCTCGGGGGCGTCGGAATCAGGCTGGTTGAGCCTGGGACGACAGTGGTTTCAATGGCAGCAACGGCGCATGCGGATCGGCCTTGACCGATTCGCGCCAGGCATTGAGCCACTCGGCGTGCCCTTCGCTCCAGACCTGCTCGTGCAAGCGTGCCAGGGCGACCGGGTCGCTGAGCAAGGCCAGGCGTTCGCTGTTGTTGAGGCCGGCAGGGCCGACTTTCAACGCATGGCGAACACGCTCGACACGCAGCCATTCAATCGGCTCCGCCTGCCCGTGACGGGAAGTCGCCAAGGCGCACGCGAGGGCATTCTGCTGTGGATCGACCACCGACCGCACAAAGCCGTCATTGAGCGCATGCCAACGGTTTTCGTGGGTGTACTTGTCGGTCGACAACAGCGCCTGGGGCGGGTTGTATTCCTCCGGGATCAAAAACAGGCTCTCGTCGCGAGACTTGAGGCCCAGCTTGACCCGGCTGGAAATCACCGACACCGGGATCGACAGCATCAGCGAACCGACGATTGGCACCAGCCACCACAAGAAGCTTGGGTTCAGCCACACCACCAGCAGTGCCCAGAAGAAACCAAGCAAGGTCTGCGGACCGTGGCGCTTGACCGCTTCGCTCCAGGGCGTGGAGTCATCGTCACGCTGTGGCGAGTTCCAGGTCGCGGCCCAGCCGAGGAACGCAGCCAGTACGAAACGGGTGTGGAAGATCATCCGCACCGGCGCCAGCAACATGGAGAACAGCATCTCCAGCAGCATCGACAAGGTCACCTTGAACTTGCCGCCGAACTCTTTCGCGCCCTTGGCCCAGATCAGGATGATGCTCAGCAGTTTAGGCAGGAACAGCAGCACGATGGTCGTGGAGAACAGCGCCACCGCCTTGTCCGGGTGCCATTGCGGCCACAGCGGGTACAACTGGCGTGGCGCCATGAAGTACTGCGGCTCCATCAGCGTGTTGACCGCCAGCAAGGCCGTCGACAGCACCAGGAAGAAGAACCACAACGGTGCCGACAGGTAAGACATCACGCCGGTCAGGAACACCGCACGGTGCACCGGGTGCATGCCTTTTACCAGGAACAGGCGGAAGTTCATCAGGTTGCCGTGGCACCAGCGACGGTCACGCTTGAGTTCGTCCAGCAGGTTCGGCGGCAGTTCTTCGTAGCTGCCCGGCAAGTCGTAGGCAATCCACACGCCCCAGCCGGCACGGCGCATCAGCGCCGCTTCAACGAAGTCGTGGGAGAGGATCGCACCGGCAAACGCGCCTTTACCCGGCAACGGCGCCAGGGCGCAGTGCTCGATGAACGGCTTCATGCGGATGATCGCGTTGTGCCCCCAGTAGTGGGATTCACCCAGCTGCCAGAAGTGCAGGCCGGCGGTAAACAGCGGGCCGTACACGCGGGTGGCGAACTGCTGCATGCGCGCATACAGGGTATCCATGCCCGACGCACGCGGCGCGGTCTGGATAATCCCGGCATCCGGCGTAGCTTCCATCAGGCGTACCAGGCTGGTCAGGCATTCGCCGCTCATCACGCTGTCGGCGTCGAGGACCACCATGTACTTGTAGTCACCGCCCCAGCGACGGCAGAAGTCATCGAGGTTGCCGCTCTTGCGTTTGACGCGACGGCGACGGCGGCGATAGAAGATCTTGCCGAAGCCACCGGCTTCGCGGCACACGTCGAGCCAGGCTTGCTGCTCGGCGATGCAGATGTCGGCCTCGTTACTGTCGCTGAGGACGAAGAAGTCGAAACGGTCCAGGTCACCGGTGGCGGCAACCGATTCGAACGTTGCGCGCAGGCCGGCAAATACCCGGGGCACGTCTTCGTTGCAGATCGGCATTACCAGGGCGGTGCGGGCATCTTTCGGAATCGGCTCGTTACCGGCACTTTTACCGGAGATACGGTATTTATCGTGACCGGTCAGCAGTTCCAGGAAGCCCATCAGCGCGGTCCAGAAACCGGCCGAGACCCAGCAGAACAGAATCCCGAACAGTACGAGGATGCTGGTTTGCAGGGCGTAAGGCATCACTTGGGTCGCGGTTTGCAGCAGGGTCTGGTTGCGGATCTCGTCAAAGTCGACGAAGGACCAGCCCTGGTACGGCATGATGCCTTTCATGTACCAGCCGGCGACGATCGTCTGGCCGAGCATCAGCACCAGCAGGATATAGCGACGGATCGAACCGACGGTGCGCCAGCGGGCAGCCGGCAACACGCGTTCATCCTTCGGCGGTGCCGGAGGGTTGGTACGACCGGTCAGGCGACGCCAGCCACGCACCAGGATATTGGTGCGCCATGGCTCAGGCACGACCTTGGTCCGACGGATCGGCGGCGTGGCCTTGAGGCAAACCCGGCCGCTGGCGTCGAGCGCCAGCATTTCGGCGTCTTGCAGCTCTTCGGCGGTGTTGAGGGTCAGCCGGGCGCCCACCGACGCCTGGGCGTCGGCAGGTGCGTCGAACGTGGACGATGACAGGCGCTTGTGCAATTCACTGAAGGAATCGCAGCCCGCCAGTTCGGCGCGCTGCTCATCGGTCATCGGTAGATGCGCCAGGTACTCGGCAAGAGTTTCTGGCTGGACTTGAGAATTACTCATCGGCAGGCAACTGATAGCTCCAGGTTTCGGTCAGGACTTGCTCTGTCTTGGCCGGCTCCGGTGTGGCTGGGGCCGCAGCTTCCGGCTGCTTGGCGTCCTTGTCCTTGGCGTCTTTCTTGGCCGCTTTCTCGTGTTGCTTAGCCAGGACCTTATCGGCTTTCAGCACTTGGGTCGAAACCTTCTCCGGTTCAGGCGTCACGATATCCTGGACCAGGGCGGCACGCATTTCGGTCGGCTTGCCTGCGTCCTTGATCTTCATGCGCAGGGTCAGGCGCCAGCCTTGGGTGTGCGGGTTGTAGCGCACGCTGTTTTCAACGATTTCGGCGTTGTCGCCCACGCTGACCTGGCTGCGAACCGGTGCGTCAGCTGGCAGTTTCTTCAGGGACGGGCCCTCGAAGTCCACCAGGTAGGCCACGCTGCCGTCTGGCTGACGGATCAGGTTGGACTGCTTGACGTCGCCGGTGGAACGCAGGGTCTGCTTGACCCAGGCGCTTTCAGGCGAATGGAACTCGGCGTCTTTCAGTGTCCAGTGCAGGCGATAGGCAACGTCCAGCGGTTTGCCGGGCTCCGGCAGTTTTTCCGGGCTCCAGAAGGCAACGATGTTGTCGTTGGTCTCATCGGCGGTCGGAATCTCTACCAGGTCGACGGAGCCCTTGCCCCAGTCGCCATCAGGCTCGATCCAGGCGCTTGGGCGCTTGTCGTAGTTGTCGTCGAGGTCTTCGTAGTGGCTGAAGTTGCGACCGCGTTGCAGCAGGCCGAAACCACGCGGGTTTTCCACGGTGAAGTTGCTGACCGACAGGTGTTTGGGGTTGTTCAGTGGGCGCCAGATCCACTCGCCGTTGCCGGCATGGATCGACAGGCCGCTGGAATCGTGCAGCTCGCGACGGTAATTGAGGACCTTGGACGGCTGGTTGGCGCCGAACAGGAACATGCTGGTCAGCGGGGCGATGCCCAGCTTGGTGACCTTGTCACGCAGGTACATCTGGGATTTGACGTCGACGATGGTGTCGGTGCCAGGGCGCAGGATCAGGCGATAAGCGCCCGTCGCCCGTGGCGAATCCAGCAGGGCGTAGATCACCAGCTGTTTCTCGCCCGGCTTTGGACGCTCGATCCAGAACTCGGTGAAACGCGGGAATTCTTCGCCGGACGGCAACGCAGTATCGATCGCCATACCGCGGGCAGACAGGCCGTAGACCTGGTCTTTACCCACGACGCGGAAATAGCTCGCGCCGAGCATGGTCATGATTTCGTCTTGTTTGTCGCCCTTGTTGATCGGGTACAGCACACGGAAACCGGCATAACCCAGCTGTTCGGTGGCTTTAGGATCAAACTTGACGTCGCCGAAATCGAAACGAGCCGGGTCGTACTTGATTTCCTGGACGCTGTCGGCGGTGACTTCGTTGATTTTCACCGGTGTATCGAAGTGCATACCCTGGTGATAGAAGGACAGCTTGAACGGGGTGTTCTGATCGGCCCACTCGGCTTTTTCGTTGCGGAAACGAATTTTCTGGTAATCAGCGAATTTCATTTCGCGGAATTCGTTCGGCAAATTGCTGCGCGGAGCTTCGTATTTCTGCCCGGCCAGCTCTTTTGCCTTGGCCGACACATCATCCAGACTGAATGCCCACAGTTGACCCGCGCCGAACAGGCAAAACAGGGCAGAGCCCGTTACCAGTGCGTTTCGTAACCGTTTGGCAGACAATTTTGGTGCATTACAGGGACTAACAATCACGAGCAACCCTCGCCGAAAACAGATCAAAAAACCAACGGCCAGCTATCTATATGCCAGGTTGGCGAGCATTGTTCCGACTCCCATGGGGCTAAATGATTCCCCAATAGCTATCGGACAAGTCTCTACCTAAGTCAAAAATGGACCAATTAACGCTGATCCCCGTAGCGCGCGATTATCTAGTAGCCCGCGAGACAACGCATCAGGGTCAGCGAAGTATTTGTAGCGAAAACCCGGTTTTTTGGGCATCACAAGTCGTTTTCAGTACATTCACGTCTGTAACAGGAAGGTGACCGGCCCGTCATTGACCAAATGCACCTGCATATCCGCGCCAAAACGCCCTGCCGCTACCGTGCCATGCAATTGTTGCGCTTGTAACAGCAGGTAGTCGAAAAGTGCCTCGCCCAACTCCGGCGGTGCCGCCGTGGAGAAGCTGGGACGCAAGCCGCTCTTGGTATCTGCCGCCAGGGTGAACTGCGACACCAGCAGCAAACCGCCGCCAATGTCTTTCAAGGACAGGTTCATCTTGCCCTCGTCGTCGCTGAACACCCGATAGTTAAGCAGCTTATGCAGCAGCTTGTCGGCGCAGGCTGGGGTATCTGACGGCTCGACGGCCACCAGCACCAGCAAACCCTGGTCTATCGCACCGACCACCTGCCCTTCTACCTCGACCCGGGCGCCGCGCACCCGTTGCAAAAGCCCCTTCATGCTTCTTCAGGCGGCAAATCAAGCAGGCGCCGTGCCATTTCACTCGCCGCACGCACCAGCGCATCGGTGATTCCGGGCTCGGAAGCCGCATGACCGGCCTCGCGAATGATCTGCAGCTCACTGTTGGGCCACGCCTGATGCAGCTCCCAGGCGTTGTCCAGCGGGCAGATCATATCGTAGCGGCCATGCACGATTACGCCAGGCAGATGGGCGATCTTGTGCATGTCGCGAATCAGCTGGTTGGGTTCAAGGAATGAATTGTTGGTGAAGTAGTGGCATTCGATACGGGCGATCGACAACGCGCGCTGAGGTTCGGAGAAGCGCTCGATCAACTGCGGGTTCGGGCACAGGCCCAGCATGCGCCCCTCCCAAGTGGACCAGGCCTTGGCGGCGTGCATCTGGGCGATCTGGTCATTTCCGGTCAGGCGCTTGTGGTAGGCGCTGAGCAGGTCGTGGCGCTCCTCCGCAGGGATCGGCGCAAGGTAATCCTGCCAGTAATCCGGGAACAGGCGGCTGGCGCCCGCCTGGTAGAACCATTGGATGTCCTGGGGACGGGCCAGGAAGATGCCCCGCACGATCAGGCCATGCACCCGTTCCGGGTGGGTTTGCGCGTAGGCCAGGGCCAGGGTCGAACCCCAGGAACCGCCGAACAGCACCCATTTTTCGATGCCCAGGTGCTCGCGAATCCGCTCAAGGTCGGCCACCAGGTCCCAGGTGGTGTTGTTTTCCAGGCTGGCCCGTGGGGTGGAGCGCCCGCAGCCGCGCTGATCAAAAGTAACAATTCGGTACAGATTCGGATCGAAATAGCAGCGGCTATTGACGTCACACCCGGCGCCAGGGCCGCCGTGGATGAATACGACGGGCAAGCCTTCCGGGGAACCACTTTCGTCGACGTACAGTACGTGGGTTTCATCGACGGCCAGATCGTGCCGGGCGTAGGGTTTGATCTGCGGGTACAAAGTCTGCATTGCGCGCTCCGTAAGGGGTCGAGTTCATCCCTGGGGGGACGTCTATTATTTTGCCGTCTGGCATCATAAACCCGAATTGTGCAATGAGCATGTCCTGACGGACTTAGACCTGTGTCAGCAGAACTCCACGCAGGTAATCCAGCAGATAAGCGTACAGCCGGTCGACCTCCGGCACCTGGCCCCGGGCCCGCAGGCAGCCGTGAACCAGGCCTTTGCCGGGATACAGCAGGGCCGCCACCCCGGCAGCTTGCAGCCGCTCGGCATAGAGCATGCCGTCGTCCCGCAGCGGGTCGAACTGGGCGACGGCGATCAAAGCCTGCGGCAACCCGCTGAAATCCGCAGCCAGCAATGGCATGGCGTAGGGCGACGGTTTGCCCGGCCCCCGCAGGTAGAGCGCCAGGTAGCACTCGGTGTCGGCAGCGCTGAGCAGCGGCGCGTCGACGCAGTCGCGGCGGGACGGCAAGTCGGCGGGGCCGCCCAGGCCCGGGTAGATCAGGATTTGCGCCAGGGGCTGCGGCTGGTGGTCGTCCCGCAGGCCCAGGCACACGGCGGCAGCGAGGTTACCGCCGGCGCTGTCACCGGCCACCACCAGACGTTGAAGGTTGATGTGGCAAGGCGCTTCACCCGCCTGGATCGCCCGCCAGACCGCACGGCAATCGTCGAAAGCCGCCGGAAACGGGTGTTCGGGGGCTAGCCGGTAATCGATGGCGATCACCAGCACCTGCAGAGCGTCGGCCAGCTCACAGCAGATAAAGTCGTGGGAATCCAGGCCACCCACCACCCAGCCGCCACCGTGCATATAAAGGATGCACGGCCAGCCGCCATCAGGTGTCGGCGTCACCGGTTGATAACTGCGTACGCCCACGCCACCCAGGGAAACGTCCGACACCTGCAACCCTTCCGGCCGCGCCGGGGTGAACGCCTGGCACATGCGGTCATAGCCCCGGCGCAACCCAGCCAGCGAGGTGTCGTCGCTGGTGAAAGATTCGGTTTTTTCGACAAAGGCGCACATCGGCGCGGAAATCGGGTAGTGGGACATGAAGGTGATCGTCCTGATATGAAGACTCAAAGCACACCACAAGACAAATGTGGGAGCTGGCTTGCCTGCGATAGCGGCGTTTCAACCAACGCCATCGTCGACTGATACACCGCTATCGCGGGCAAGCCCGGCTCCCACATGGGCTCTCTGTTGTTTGATCTATCGTGTTCGCATCAAGGCTTCAGGCTGGCCTGCACCGCCGCCACGCCGTCCTTGCCATCCAGGGTTGTCACACCCGCCAGCCAGCGCTGCAAGTCCTCGGGATTGTCACGCAGCCATTGTTTGGCAACCTCCTGCGGCGTCTTGCGGTCCATGATCGGCACCATCAGCTGGCTTTCCTGGGCGGCGGTGTAGGTCAGGTTCTCCAGCAGCCGGGTCACGTTGGGGCAACGCTCGGCATAATCCGGCGCCGTCACCGTGGAGACTGTAGCCATGCCCTCGTTGGCACCGAACACATCTTCGCTGCCGGTCAGGTAAGCCATTTTCATGTTGATGTTCATCGGGTGCGGGGTCCAGCCGACAAACACCACGAACTCCTTGCGGTTCACCGCCCGCTGCACCGCGGCCAGCATGCCCGCTTCACCGGACGCCACCAGCTTGAATCCGCCCAAGCCAAAGCGGTTGCTGTCGATCATTTTCTGGATGTCGGTATTGGCACCACTGCCCGGCTCGATGCCGTAGATCTTGCCGCCCAGCTTGTCCTTGAAGCGGGCAATGTCGGCAAAGGTTTTCAGGCCCGCATCGGCGACGTACTGCGGCACTGCCAGGGTAGCCTGGGCGTCGGACAGGCTTGGCTTGTCGAACACCTTGACCTGCTTGGCAGCGAGAAACGGCGCGATGTTGTTGTCCATTGCCGGCTTCCAGTAGCCCAGGAAGATATCCAGGCGTTTGTCGCGGATACCGGCAAAGATGATTTGCTGCACGGCGCTGGTTTGCTTGCTGTCATAGCCCAGGCCGTTGAGCAGCACATCGGCCATGCCACTGGTGGCGATCACGTCGGTCCAACTGACCACGCCCATGCGTACGACCTTGCACGAGGCCGGGTCGGCGGCCATCGCGTTGGCGCTCAGGAGGGCGGCGCCGGTGAGAATCAACAGACAACGGTTGAACAGTCTTTTCATCGATGCGGTCTCACTCGGCAGTTTTTATTGTGGGGATGGCGTCTGACGCGCCGTGCCCAACACCTTACCCAGCGAGACTTCGATCAAAGCGACCTGTGGCGACTGTGAGTTGCACTCAGGCGACTTGAGAGGTGTGTGGCTGTTGAGGGCCTCATCGCAGGCAAGCCAGCTCCCACATTTGAATATGTTTGCCATTCAAAAGGTGGGAGCCGGGCTTGCCCGCGATGGCTATCTCAACTGCGCAACCGATCACCGATAGTGCTTTTGCCCCCAGGCCAGGAACCCTTCCAGCAATTCCTTCAACACCACCCGCGTCGGCTCGGCCAGGTCGGCGCGATAACGGAAGGGCTCAAACTCTTCCATGTAGGTGCACTGCCCCAACTCCAGTTGCACCGCGTGGATGTTCTCGGCCGGGTTGCCGTAGTGCCGGGTGATATGCCCGCCCTTGAAACGCCCGTTGAGCACATGACTGTACTGCGGATGCCCGGCGCAGATGGCTTCCAGCTGGCTGGCCAGTTGCGGGTCGCAGGCGGCACCATTGAAGGTGCCGAGGTTGAAGTCCGGCAGCTTGCCTTCGAACAGGTGCGGGATCACCGAGCGGATCGAGTGCGCATCAAACAGCAGTGCATAACCGAACTCGGCCTTGAGCCGGGCCAGCTCGTTTTGCAGGGTGCGGTGATACGGCGTCCACACCTGCTCCAGGTACGTGGCGCGTTCGGCCTTGGACGGTTCCAGGCCTTCGCGGAACAGCGGCACACCGTCGAACAGCGTCGCCGGGTACAGGCCGGTGGTGGCGCCGACGTACAGCGGCTTGTCGTCTGATGGCCGGTTCAGGTCGATGACAAAGCGCGAATACTCGGCGGCCAGGGTGCTGGCGCCCAGCGCTTCGGCGAAGTCATACAGCGTGGGGATGTGCCAGTCGGTGTCCGGCAGGCTTTGCGCCTCGGGGATCAGCCCGGCTTGCACCGCCGGCGTCAGGCGCAGGCCCGCGTGGGGCATGCTGATCAGCAGCGGTACGCGGCCTTGTTTGAAATTCAGAACCTTATCCACAGCGCTACTCCTCAAACGGTGACATCGGTGCCATGGCGCACGACGCGTTTATCCAGCTCGCCGCCCAGCCAGTAGGCCAGGTCGGCAGGGCGATCGATCTGCCAGGCCACAAAGTCCGCGACCTTGCCCACTTCCAGCGAGCCGTGGCTGTCACCCAGGCCCAGGGCGGTGGCCGCGTGCTGCGTGGCGCCGGCCAGGGCTTCTTCCGGGGTCATGCGGAACAGGGTGCAGGCCATGTTCAGCATGAGGCGCACCGACAACGCCGGCGAGGTGCCCGGGTTGAGGTCGCTGGCAATGGCGATCTTCACGCCGTGCTTGCGCAGGGCGTCCATCGGCGGCAGCTGGGTTTCCCGCAGGAAGTAGAACGCCCCCGGCAGCAACACTGCGACGGTGCCGGAAGCGGCCATGGCGATGGCGTCTTCCTCGGTCATGAATTCCAGGTGGTCCGCCGACAGCGCCTGGTAACGCGCCGCCAGGCTGGAGCCGTGCAGGGACGACAACTGTTCGGCGTGCAGTTTTACCGGCAAACCGAGTTTTTGGGCGGCAATGAACACACGCTCCACCTGCTCCGGCGAAAACGCCAGGTATTCACAGAAGGCGTCGACCGCATCCACCAGGCCTTCCGCCGCCAGTGCCGGCAGCATCTCGGCGCAGATGTGGTCGATGTAGGCGTCGGCGCGGTCCACGTACTCCGGCGGCAACGCATGGGCCGCCAGGCAGGTGCTGCGCACACTGACGGGCAGCTCGGCGCCGAGGCGGCGGATCACCCGCAGAATCTTGCGCTCGCTGGCCAGGTCCAGGCCGTAGCCGGACTTGATCTCGACGGTCGTCACGCCGTCGCGCAGCAAACTGCGCAGGCGCTTGTGGCCGCTGGCAAACAGCTCATCTTCGGACGCCGCGCGTGTGGCGCGCACGGTGCTGGCAATACCGCCACCGGCGGCTGCGATCTCGGCGTAGCTCACGCCTTGCAACCGCTGCTCGAACTCACCGCTGCGATTGCCACCGAACACTGTGTGGGTGTGGCAGTCGATCAGCCCGGGCGTGACCCACGCCCCTTGCAGGTCGTGGGTGGTCGCGTAGTCAGCCATCGGCAGATCGGCGCGCGGGCCGATCCACTCGATGAGCGTGCCCGAGGTAACGATGGCGGCATCCTCGATGATCGAGTAGTTGCCCTGGGCCATGGTTGCAACGTGGCAGTGTTGCCAAAGCGTTTTCATCAACGCCTCCGTTAGGTTATCGATGAGACAAAGCCGGGTCGTAGTGGACCTTGGCCGTTTGCCCGGCGGCGGGCTTGACCCACAGCAGATAGGCAACGATCAGCAGGACGATCCACACGGCGCCGACCATAAGGGCAGCCTGGGTGTCCGGGAAGTAACCCAGCACGCCGAAGATAAACAGCATGAACACGATGGCGGCCGCTGGCGCATAAGGCCAGAACGGCACCGGGAATTTCAGCTCGGCGATCTGCTCCTTGGTCATCGCGCGACGCATCGCAACCTGAGTCACCAGGATCATCAGCCACACCCACACCGTGGCGAAGGTCGCAATCGAGGCGATCACCAGGAACACGTTTTCCGGGATCAGGTAGTTGAGCACCACGCCGCCGAGCAACGCGGCGCCCATCACCACCACCGTCATCCACGGCACGCCCTGTTTCGACAGCTGGGCAAAGCCCTTGGGCGCCTGCCCCTGCTGGGCCAGGCCGTACATCATGCGGCCGGCGCCGAAGATGTCGCTGTTGATGGCCGAGACGGCAGCGGAGATCACCACGATGTTGAGGATGGTCGCCGCCGAGCCTATCCCCAGGTTGCTGAAAATCTGCACGAACGGGCTGCCCTGGCTGCCGATCTGCGGCCACGGGTAGATCGCCATCAGCACAAACAACGTCAGCACGTAGAACAGCAGGATACGCAGCGGCACCGCGTTGATCGCCTTGGGGATCACGCGCTGCGGGTCCTTGGCTTCGCCAGCGGTGATGCCGATGATTTCGATGCCGCCAAAGGCGAACATCACCACCGCGAAGGACGCAATCAGGCCGCCCACGCCGTTAGGCATGAAACCGCCGTGGGCCCACAGGTTGCTGAGACCGGTGGCCGGTGCTTCGCCCGCCGAGTGAATACCGAACAGCATGATGCCGAAGCCACCGAGGATCATCGCGACGATGGCGCCGACCTTGAGCAGCGACAGCCAGAACTCCATTTCGCCAAAGACTTTGACGTTGCACAGGTTCAAGCCGCCGATCAGCAACACGATGCCCAGCACCCAGACCCAGCGCGCGACTTCGGGAAACCAGAAGCCCATGTAGATGCCAAAGGCGGTGACGTCGGCGAGGCAGACGATGATCATTTCAAAGGCGTAGGTCCAACCGAGGATAAAGCCGGCCATCGGGCCCAGGTAGGTGCTGGCGTACTGGCCGAAGGAGCCGGACACCGGGTTGTGCACGGCCATCTCGCCCAGGGCGCGCATCACCATGAACACGGCGGCGCCGCCGATCAGGTAGGCCAGGAGTACGGCAGGACCGGCCATCTGGATCGCGGAGGCAGAGCCGTAAAAGAGCCCGGTGCCAATCGCGGAACCGAGCGCCATGAAGCGAATATGTCGGGCGGAGAGCCCGCGTTTCAAACCTGTTTCCGGGTGCATTTCTCGTCCTTAATTATTTTTATCCTGAGAAAATTCGAAGCGGTGTGGACAAGCTTTTTGTGGTGAGGGAGCTTGCTCCCGCTCGGGTGCGCAGCGCCCGCAAGTTTTTGGGGCCGCTACGCAGCCCAGCGGGAGCAAGCTCCCTCGCCACAAAAAGGGGTTCGATGTCCTTAGAGGCTCGGCAACAACTTCGCCGGCACCAGCTCATTCAAACAACGCGTCGCCAACAGTTCACTGGCGGCATTGATGTCTGGCGCAAAGAACCGGTCCTTCTCATAAAACGCCACTTTGCTGCGCAGGATCCCGCGCGCCTTTTCCAGCGCAGGCGAGGTTTTCAAGCCGTTGCGCAGGTCCAGGCCCTGGCACGCGGCCAACCATTCCACCGCCAACACACCGCGGGTGTTCTCGGCCATTTCCCACAGGCGTTTGCCCGCAGCCGGCGCCATCGACACGTGGTCTTCCTGGTTCGCCGACGTGGGCAGGCTGTCGACGCTATGGGGATGGGCCAGCGCTTTGTTCTCGCTGGCCAATGCCGCCGCCGTCACCTGGGCGATCATGAAGCCGGAGTTCACACCGCCATTGCCCACCAGGAAGGGCGGCAGTTGCGACATGTGCTTGTCCATCATCAGCGAGATGCGGCGTTCGCTCAGGGAGCCGATTTCCGCGATGGCCAGCGCCATGTTGTCTGCCGCCATGGCCACCGGTTCAGCGTGGAAGTTGCCGCCGGAAATCACGTCACCTTCTGCCGCAAACACCAGCGGGTTATCCGACACGGCGTTGGCTTCCACCACCAGCACTTCGGCCGCCTGGCGGAACTGGGTCAGGCAGGCGCCCATGACTTGCGGCTGGCAGCGCAGGGAGTACGGGTCCTGAACCTTGTCGCAGTTTTCGTGGGACTGGGACACTTCACTGCTTTCACCCAGCAGGGCGCGATACGCGGCGGCGGAGTCGATCTGGCCACGCTGGCCACGGGCGGCGTGGATACGCGCGTCGAACGGCGAGCGCGAACCCAGCACGGCTTCCACCGTCAGGGCGCCACACGCCAGGGCACCGGCGAACAGGTCTTCGCCTTCAAACAGGCCACGCAGCGCGTAGGCAGTGGAGACCTGAGTGCCGTTGAGCAGCGCCAGGCCTTCCTTGGCCGCCAGGGTCAGCGGCGTCAAGCCGGCAACTTTCAGCGCTTCGGTGGCTTCCAGCCATTCGCCCTTGTAGCGGGCCTTGCCTTCGCCCAGCAGCACCAGCGACATGTGGGCCAATGGCGCCAGGTCACCGGAGGCACCCACCGAACCCTTCAGCGGAATGTGCGGGTAAACCTCGGCGTTGATCAGGGCGATCAGCGCGTCGATCACCTGCCGGCGAATCCCGGAAAAACCACGGCTCAGGCTGTTGACCTTGAGCACCATGACCAGCCGCACCAGCGCATCGCTGATGGGCTCACCGACGCCGGCGGCGTGGGACAGCACCAGGGAACGCTGGAGATTTTCCAGGTCTTCACTGGCGATGCGGGTCGAGGCCAGCAGGCCGAAACCGGTGTTGATGCCATAGGCGGTGCGGTTCTCGGCGAGAATCTGCTCCACGCAGGCGACACTGGCTTCGATCTGGGCCGAGGCGCTGTCATCCAGACTGAGGGTTACCGGCTGCTGGTAGATGGCCCGCAGTTGGGCAAGGCTCAGTTGGCCTGGAATCAGGTTTAGCGCAGTCACATTCATGCTCCTTTTGAGAGTGTTGTTAACTACCAGTCGCTCCGGATGCTTCCGTTATCCGCCGCTGTGCTCTTTTAGAGGATCAGTCGGCTTGGCACGCTGGTTATTGTTGGGAAAAGATCAGTGCAAATTCGGTAGCGTGCGTTGCAGTAAATCGGCGTCCTTGAGCAGCGCGGCGGTGGCTGCGATGTCTGGCGCCAGCCAGCGGTCCTGGTCGTAGGCCGGGACGTGTTCGCGCAGCAAACGCCAGGCGGCATCGGTGCCGGCGCCGAAGCGTTGCTCCTGGAGGAACTCGAACGCCTGGGCCGCCAGCAAGTACTCGATGGCGAGGATCTGGGTGACGTTTTCCAGCACCG
The DNA here is from genome assembly GCF_000242655.1 of Pseudomonas sp. PAMC 25886. Taxonomy (NCBI): domain Bacteria; kingdom Pseudomonadati; phylum Pseudomonadota; class Gammaproteobacteria; order Pseudomonadales; family Pseudomonadaceae; genus Pseudomonas; species Pseudomonas sp. PAMC 25886. The sequence continues at coordinate 4,955 of NZ_AHHC01000029.1, read as the reverse complement.
AATACAGCTTCAGCGCGGCGTTGGTGCCCATGCTCAGGTGGTCTTCCTGCAGGCCCGAGGTGACGAAGTTGTCGAGCACCGCCGGTTGCGCCAACTGGCGGTTTTGCCCGCACAGCGAGGCGGCGACGTACTGCACGATCATCATCCCGGAGTTGACCCCGGGGTTGCTCACCAGAAACGCCGGCAAACCACTGACGTGCGGGTTGATCAGACGGTCCAGGCGACGCTCGGCGATGGAGCCGATTTCTGCCATGGCGATGGCCAGCATGTCTGCCGCCAGGGCCACAGACTGCCCGTGGGGATTGGCCTGGGACACCACGCGGTAGTTGTCCGGAGTGCCGAGCACCAGCGGGTTATCGGTGGCGCCGTTGAGTTCGGTTTCGATCTGCCGGGTGGCGTGTTCCAGTTGGTCGCGGGCCGCACCGTGCACCTGGGGAATCGAACGGATGCTCAGGGCGTCCTGGGTGCGAATGCCTTTGCTGCTGGCGATCACTTCGCTGCCGTCCAGCAACGCGCGCAGGTTGACGCCCACTTGCTGCATGCCCGGGTGCGGCTTGAGCGCGATGATCTCTTCATCAAAGGCGTCGATCTGGCCGCGCTGGCCTTCGAAGCTCATGGCACCGATCACGTCGGCCCATTGCAGCAGGCGATGCGCATCGGCCAGGGCCAGGCTGCTGAGGCCGGTCATGCACGGCGTGCCGTTGACCAGGCACAGCCCGTCCTTGGCGCCGAGCACTACCGGCTGCAAACCTTCTTCAGCCAGCGCCTGGTGTGCGGGAACGATACGGCCCCGATAGCTGACGTTGCCGACGCCGAGCAAGGCGACGCCAATGTGCGCCATGTGGGTCAGGTACCCTACGGAACCCTGGGACGGCACTTGCGGCGTGATGCCATGGTTGAGCAGCCCCAGCAGCGAATGCACCACCTGCGGATGCAAGCCGGATTTGCCGTGGCTGTAGTTAATGATTGCCGCACAAATGATCGCGCGGGTTTGCTCCACACTCAGTGGCGCACCGACGCCGCAGGCATGGCTGAGCAGGGTATTGCGTGACAGCCGGCTCAGTTGTTCGTCCTTGAGCGACACGTTGCACAAGGCGCCCAGGCCGGTGTTGATGCCGTAGGCGCGCTCGCCGCTGGTGACGATGCGCTGGACGATGGCCTGGGCATTGTCGATGCGAGCCCAGGCCTGGCCCGAGAGTTCGAGGATCGCACCGTGGCGAGCCACGGCGACCACGTCCTGCCAACGCATCGGGGCGTCGGCGATGATGATTTTTTCAGCCTGGGACATCGTTGACCTCTTCATCAAATTCGTAATTGTTGTGCAGCTTCACTGGCCTCATCGCAGGCAAGCCAGCTCCCACAGGGGAAACGCATTCCAAATGTGAGAGCTGGCTTGCCTGCGATAGCGCCAGCCAACTCACCACAAGTATCGGATCAAACCACCGCCACCCGCCGCTGAACAAACCGGTTCACATACTCATCCGCCGGTGAATGCAAAATCTCGCGGGGCGTACCGACCTGGATCAGCTTGCCGTCCTTGAGGATCGCAATGCGGTTGCCGATGCGCACCGCCTCGTCGAGGTCGTGGGTAATGAACACGATGGTCTTGTGCAGGGTCTTTTGCAGCTCCAGCAACTGGTCTTGCATCTCGGCACGGATCAGCGGGTCGAGCGCACTGAACGCCTCGTCCATCAGGATGATGTCGGTGTCGGCCGCCAGCGCCCGGGCCAGGCCTACACGCTGGCGCATGCCGCCGGACAGCTGGTGCGGGTATTTGTTTTCGTAGCCCTTGAGGCCCACGGTTTCGATCCAGTGCAACGCACGCTCGGCGCACACTTGCCTGGTTTCGCCACGCACTTTCAGGCCGTAGGAAACGTTGTCCAGCACACTCTTGTGAGGCAGCAGGCCAAAGCTCTGGAACACCATGCTGATCTTGTGCCGGCGGAATTGGCGCAAGGCTTCCATGTCCAGTTGCAGGATGTCTTCACCGTCCACCAGGATCGCACCGCTGGTAGGGTCGATCAGCCGGTTGAAGTGGCGCACCAGGGTCGACTTGCCTGAACCCGACAGGCCCATGATCACGAAGATCTCACCGGTGTCGACGCTCAGGGACAGGTCGTTCACGCCCACCACGCAACCGGTCTCGGCCAGCACCTCGTCCTTGGTCTTGCCCTGGCCAATCAACGCCAGTGCATCCCTGGAGCGGTTGCCGAAAATCTTGAATACGTTTTTGACTTCAATTTTGCTGACAGTAGTCATTTGCTCGCCTCATGCCGTGGACGACCATAGGCTTGCGTAATGCGGTCGATGACCACGGCAAGAATCACGATCGCCAGGCCGGCTTCAAGGCCGCGCCCGACGTTAAGCGTCTGGATGCCGACGAGTACATCTTCACCCAGGCCACGGGCGCCGATCATCGAGGCGATCACCACCATCGACAGGGCCATCATGGTGGTCTGGTTGATCCCGGCCATGATGCTCGGCAGGGCCAGCGGCAGTTGCACGCCGAACAGTTGCTGCCAGCGGTTGGCACCGAAGGCGTTGATTGCTTCCATGACTTCACCGTCTACCTGGCGAATGCCCAGGTCGGTCAGGCGAATCAGCGGCGGTGCGGCGTAGATCACCGTGGCGAAAATCGCCGGGACCTTGCCCAGGCCGAACAGCATCAACACCGGGATCAGGTACACGAAGCTGGGCATGGTCTGCATGATGTCCAGCAGCGGCATCAGCACCGAACGCAGGCGGTTGCTGCGGGCCGACAGAATCCCCAGGGGAATGCCGATCAGCACCGAGATCACCGTGGCCACCATCATCAGCGCCAGGGTTTGCATCAGCTTGTCCCACAGCCCGACCGCGCCCACCAGAAACAGCAGGCCGACGATCACGACGGTGGTGAACCACTTGCGAGTGGCATGCCAGGCAATACCGCCAACAATCAGCAGCATCAACCACCAGGGCGCTGCGCGCAGCAAACCTTCCAGGTTAACGATGGCCCACAGCAACGTATCGGAGATGTGCCGGAACACATCGCCGTAGTTGGTCACCAGCGCATCGACCCAACTGTTAACCCAGTCGGCGATGGAAAACGTAAAACTCTCAGGAAACATAGTGTGCTCTCGATCCAGTGGATTGTGGCCGGGCGCCCGGTTGCCTGTGGCGGCAACTGGAAACGCTCAACCTACAAGGCCGCGTCGATTTTCTTGGCTGCGTTGTCGCTCACCATGCGTGCCAGAGTTCAGGATGTCCCTTGAGGAAAGTTTTCGCCAGTTTTGCTGTTTCAATTCGCTGTTTGTCATGCGTACCGGGTTCTGGTTAAACAGGTAGAGCAGTAGTGCCCTGCACGTCTGGCAACACCAGACGCTCGGGAGTCGGGCTGTGCCATTTTTTCGCGGCCCAGTAGTACAACGCCGCCGGCACCACCAGCCCGATGATCCACGAGATATCGGTGTCGCCAAGGCTGGCCACCAGTGGGCCGGTGTAGAAATGCGTCGAGATAAACGGCATCTGGATCAGCACGCCGAACACGTAGATGCTGATGCCCATCAGGTTCCAGCGGCCGTAGCGACCGTTAGGGTTGGACAGGGCCGGGATGTCGTAGCGCTCTTTGGTGATGCAGTAGAAGTCCACCAGGTTGATCGCACTCCACGGCGTGAAAAACGCCAGCAGGAACAGGATGAACGCCGAGAAATCCTTGAGGAACGAGTCCTTGCCCAGCAACGCCAGGCCAGCGGCAATCGACACCATGATGAAGATGTACAGCAGGCGCACCGCACTCGAGATATGCCGGCTGCCACGAAAGCCGCTGATGATCGTCGCAACCGACATAAAGCTGCCGTAGGCGTTGAGCGTGGTCACGGTGACCTTGCCGAAGGCAACGCTGAAATACAGCAGCGCTGCAACGATCCCGGTGCCGCCGAGGCCGACGATAAACGACACTTCGTGGTGGGCGAATTGCGAGCCGGCCAAGGCAGCCGCAAACACACCAAACACCATCGAAGCCTGCGCGCCGATCACTGAACCCAGGCCCACGGCCCAGAAGGTTTTCGAGGCCGACGTGCTGCGCGGCAAGTAGCGTGAGTAGTCCGCCACATAAGGGCCAAACGCAATCTGCCAGGACGCCGACAGGGAAATCGCCAGCAGGAAACTGCTGAGGGAAAAATGCTTGTTGCCCAGCAACGCACCGATGTCGTTACCGGCCAGCAACTTGTAGAACAGGTAGACGAAGGCGATCACCCCCAGCACGCTGGCGATGCGACCGATACCGTGAATCACCCGGTAGCCGAAGATCGTAAACACCATGATCAGCCCGGCGAACAGCACGATGCCGACCCAGTCTTCAACGTGGAGCAACTGCGCCACCGCCTGCCCCGCCAGCAACGAACCGCTGGCAGAAAAGCCGATGTACATCAGGCACACCAGCACCAGCGGGATCACCGCGCCGTACACGCCAAACTGCACGCGGCTGGAGATCATCTGCGGCAAGCCCAGTTGCGGGCCTTGCGCAGCATGCAGCGCCATGACGCCGCCGCCCAGCAGTTGACCGATCAACAGGCCGATCAACGACCAGAACACATCACCGCCCAGCACCACGGCCAGGGCCCCGGTGACAATCGCGGTGATTTGCAGGTTGGCACCCAACCACAGGGTGAACTGACTCAATAGACGGCCGTGTCTTTCCGCTTCCGGGATGTAGTCGATCGAACGCCTTTCGATCAACGGGGTGGTGCTTGCACGAACGTCATTTACAGCCATTGTTGTTCAACCTCTGATGGATTGTTTTTTGGGTGGTGCTGGCTTACTTGATCATCGGCAGGTTCAGGCCCTGCTCTTTGGCGCAGTCGATCGCGATCTGGTAGCCGGCATCGGCATGACGCATCACGCCGGTCGCCGGGTCATTGTGCAGCACGCGGGCGATACGCTCGGCGGCTTCGTCGGTACCGTCGACAGACAATCAC
>NZ_AHHC01000030.1:0-16303 GCF_000242655.1 Pseudomonas sp. PAMC 25886 | reverse complement strand
AAAAGTAACCAAAAGGGCTCTTGCCCCACCACTCGGCACCTCGCCTAGGCTCGGTGTGCCCTCACTCCGGCTTTGGACCGTGGGCCGCCGCGATGGGCCATCCCTGGCCCAGCGCGGCTAACCCGGCGTCCTGCCGGGTTACCCACGCTCCAAAGCCTGCGTTCGGCCAGCGTGGTTTAACGGGGCGCCTAAGATCAAGATCAAGATCAAAAGCCAGAGCACAGCGGCCTACCGGCCGGCTTGAGTGGTGTGAAGCAACAGCAACAGCAACAGCAACGGCAACGGCAAAATCAGAAGCGGGCACGGTCCAAATGTGGGAGCGGGCTTGCTCGCGAAGGCGGTGTGTCAGTCACCGAATGCATCAACTGAAAGATTGCATTCGCGAGCAAGCCCACTCCCACATTTTTGACCGCGTTTGCTCTTGCTCTTGCTTCTAACACTCAAGCCCGCCGATAGGCCGCTGTGCTCTGGCTTTTGATCTTGATCTTAGGCGCCCGGCCGTGCCGGAGTGCGGGCATGCAGAGCCTAGGCGAGGCACCGAGTGGTGGAGCAAGAGCCCTTTTGGTTACTTTTGGCTGGGCCGGCATTCCGGGCTCCTTTCCAAAAGGGACCCGCTGTAAGAGCGGAACCCTAAGTCGCCGTTACCTAAATAACGGATATGCCCCCAAAGCCGTCAGTACCCGCTACTACCGTAATCCACCTGAAACACAAAACCCTGCACCCGCTCCACGCCGGTTTCCAACCGTCCGTCGGCATGCAGGCGCAGCCAGCGATAACCGGGCGCTTCCTCGCTCACCTTGAAGTCCTCGCTGCCGGGGGCGAACTGGATGCAGGTGGACGGCGACGCCAGCAGGCGCACGCCGTTGCGTTCGCGGTCGATTTCCTGGTGCACATGGCCCCAGAGCACCGCACGCACCTGCGGGAACCGATCCAGCACCGCAAACAACGCCTCGGGGTTGCGCAGGCCGATGGGCTCCATCCAGGCGCAACCGATGGACACCGGATGATGGTGGAAACACACCAGATGATGACGAGTCGGCGCTTCGCTCAAGGATTGCGCCAGCAGTTGCAGCTGCTGGTCCTGCAAATACCCCGGCACCGAGCCCGGCACGGCCGAGTCCAGCAGGGTGATACGCCAGTTGCCCACATCCACCACCGGCTCCAGCAACGCGCTGTTGATCGCGGCTTGCAGCATCACCTGCGGCTCATCGTGGTTCCCCGGGATCCAGCGCGCCGGCGCCTGAATCTGCCGGGTCATGTCGCGAAAGGCCTGATAGGACTCCAGCGTGCCGTCCTGGGACAAATCCCCGGTGGCCAGCACCAGGTCAATCTGCGGCTGCTGCGCCAGCACCGTTTCGATGACCCGTTGCAGGCTGTCGCGGGTTTTCATGCCCAGCAGCCCGCCGTCCGCCTCGGCAAACAGGTGGCTGTCGGACAACTGCACCAGCAACGCCGAAGCGTCAGGATTCAAGGCGGATACGCTCGACAAGGCGTTCTCCCGGGGCGTGATCACAGGAATGGACATTTGAGGCGATTATGCTGGGGCAGGACACAAAGAGGAAACCCGTGAAGCGGACGCAGTTCACATCTATCGAACGACTTCGAACTCGTGGCCCAGGGCCAGGCAGTGGCTCAACCATTCGCCGAGGAACACATTGAGCTGTGCTTTCTCATCCGGCTGGTGCATGAACACGTTGGGGTAAGGGTAGATGCTGCGAAAGCGTCGCGCATGTTCGGCGCTGATCACTTCGGCCATGCGCGCGTCGTGGTACACCTGCACTTCCAGCTGCGGCACCGGCAGCCACGGCAGGCTGTGTTCCTGGCGCACCCGCAGGGTGGTGGTGTACGGGCAATTCACGATCACTTCCAGGGTCAGCACGCCGAGCATCTGGTCTCCGTGGGTCACGGCGATACGCCGCGCCTCGGGGGTGTGGCGCATGTCCGGCAGCAGCCGCATCAGCCGTGCATAGTTGGCCTCGCAGGCTGCTTGCAGCCCGATCAGGTCAACCCGATATCGCTCCCGTGCCTTTACTGCCATAACCCCCTCACTTCCGCGCGATTAAGCGCAAGCCATTGCAGGGCAATAATGCTCGCTGCGTTGGAAATTTTACCGTCACGTACCGCTTGCAGGGCGTCTTCAAAGGCCCAGACGGTGACGCGGATATCTTCGGCTTCCTCTTCCAGTCCATGGACGCCACCGGCCCCGGCGCTTTCGCAACGGCCCAGGAACAAGTGGACAAATTCGGTGCTGCCACCCGGCGACGGAAAGTACTTGGTGATCGGCCAGAGTGCGGAGAATGTAAGGCCAGCTTCCTCTTCGGCTTCGCGGTGTGCAACCTCCTCCGGTTGCTCATCCTTGTCGATCAGGCCGGCGACCATTTCGATCAGCCACGGGTTGTCGGTACGGCCCACGGCGCCTACGCGAAACTGTTCGATCAGCACCACTTCATCGCGCTGCGGGTCGTAGGGCAGCACGCACACGGCGTCATGACGAACAAAGACTTCGCGATTGAGCTCACGGCTCATGCCGCCATCAAACTTCTCGTGCCGCAGCTTCAGCCGATCCAGTTTGTAGAAGCCCTTGTAGGCATTGTCGCGCTGAACAATCTCAACCTTGCTCGGCGTCGATTTCGCTGTGTCCGTCATATCAACCCTCGTTTATTGCCTTGCGGTGTCGAGGCAGCCTCGACATCGCGCCATCCTAACGCGCTCGCGCCCCTTGATGCAGCCCCTTTCCAGTTGCCGGGATAGACGGCGGGCGTCAAACTCACTCTAATCAGCTTAGTGGCGAACTGACTGCCCTGTCGGGAGTCGAAGCTCCACATTTTCACCTTTCCTCGATTTATGAAGGACACACATGTCGCTTTTAAAAATCGCCTCCATGGCCTGTATCGCCCTGACCCTTGGCGCTTGCCAGAGCCTGTTCCAACCCAGCTACCTCAAGCCGCTGGACACCACCGCCGACGCCTCGGAGCAGATCAAGCCCGGCTGCAGCAGCCCGGATTGCCCGCTGGTCAACATCGACACGGTGCACTTCCCGTCCGAGCCGCAACTGGACCAGATCGTCGAAAAACGCCTGCTGGAGATGGCCCGCACTTCGCCTGGCCAGGCCATGCCCGCCACCCTCAACGCCTACCGCGACAAATTCTTGCGTGAGTCGCCTGACCGCAACAGCATGTACTTGCAAGCCAAGGTACGTGAGCAGCATGACGGACTGGTGATCGTTGAAGTCTCCAGCTACCTGGATACCGGCACCGCCCACGGCGAGCCGGGCCGCGGCTTTATCAACTATTCACGCCTGCTGCACAAAGAGCTGAGCCTGACCGACATGCTGCTGCCGGGCCAGGAAGAGGCGTTCTGGAAGACTGCGAAAGTCGCCCACAACAACTGGCTGATCAACTCGCAGATGGACCGCGACCCGGATTTCGTGAAGAACTGGCCGTTCCAGAAAACCCCGAATGTGGCGCTGACCAGCAATGGCGTGGTGCTCAAGTACAACGTGACCACCATCGCGCCGTACGCATTGGGGCTGATCGAAATGACCATCCCCTATGCGCGCCTGACCGGCGTAATCAAGCCTGAACTGGTGCCCGCACGCCACTGAAGGCCCGGCCCAGAATGAAGTGCAACAGCCCTGCCAGCACCAGCGCCGGCAGGGTCGCACCGACGTCCGGGTACAGATTCGCCAGCACGTGATAGGTGCTGATGCCACCCAGCCAGGCCAGCAGTGCCGGCCAACGCAGGTTGGCAGCAATCCCATGGCCACGACGGCGCAGGATGAAGTGATCCACCAGCACCACGCCGAACAGCGGCGCGAACACCGAGCCGATCAGCAGCAGGAAGTTCTGGTACTGCGCCAACGGCGCAAAGCAGGCGATCAGCGTGCAGATGACGCCGATGGCCAACGCCAGGTGCTCGACCTTCAGGCGCAACAGAATCCCGCTGGACACGGCTGCCGAGTGAATATCGGCGAAAGCGTTTTCTGACTCATCCAGCAGGATCAGCAGCAGCGGAATCCCCAGGCCGGCCCCGGCCAATGCCAGCAGCAAGGCGTTCACTTCACCGCTCGGCGCGAAGGCCAGGGTGTACGCCACGCCCAGGCTCATCAGCCAGAAGTTACCGATAAAGAAACCCAGCGCGGTGCCGCCAAACACGCTTTGGGCACGCTTGCCGAAACGTGAGTAGTCGGCAATCAGTGGCAGCCAGGACAGTGGCATGGCAATGGCGATATCAAAACCCACCGCAAATGGCATCGAGCCGTCACCGGCCTGGGCCCAGAGTGCGGCCAGGTCGGCCTTGGCGAACAGGTTCCAGGTCAGCCACAGGCAGGCGGCCAGCAGCAGCCAGATGCCCCACTTGCGCAGGATCTGCCGCACAAAAGTCAACGGGCCGCTGACGGCGAGCAAGGTCGCGAGGGCGCCGAATACCAGGGTCCAGAACAACGGGCTGGCCAGCAGGCTGCCTTCGCTGAACGCGCGGGTGCCCAACAGGCTGGCGGCATCGCGCATCACGATGATTTCGAACGAGCCCCAGCCGATCAACTGCAGCAGGTTCAACAGCGCCGGCAGGCTCGCGCCCTTGGTGCCGAGGCTGAGCTTGAGGGCGGCCATGGCGGACAGGCCGGTGTCGCTGCCGATCACGCCGACGGCGGCGAGCAGCAGGACGCCGACCAAAGTGCCGAGGAAAATCGCCAGTAAGGAACCGGAGAGGCCCAGGCCCGGCGCCAACAGCGCGCCGGTTTGCAGGACCATCAGGCCGATGCCCAGAGAGAACCACAGGGAAAAGAGATCGCGGGCGCCGAAGACGCGTTTGTCGGCGGGCACCGCGATGTCTGGGGAATAGGTGCTGGGTTGAATGCTCAAGGGTGTTATCTCAGAGGGACATTTATTGTTTGGGAGATCGCTATCGCGGGCAAGCCCGGCTCCCACAGGGGACCTGCTGTGAATACAAAACTTATGAACAACTCGATCAACTGTGGGAGCCGGGCTTGCCCGCGATGGCGGCAGTGCAAGCACCGCCGCCTTTAGATCAGACCTTTTTGTACAACTGACTGCCTTCCTGCTTGAACCGCTCCGCCTGCTCCGCCAGTCCCTTGGCCACGTCCACATCCACCGTTTCAATGCGCTGGTTGGCCGCGTACTCACGTACTTCCTGAGTGATCTTCATCGAGCAGAATTTCGGCCCGCACATCGAACAGAAATGCGCGACCTTGGCCGAGTCCTTCGGCAAGGTTTCATCGTGGTACGACCGCGCCGTGTCCGGGTCCAGGCCCAGGTTGAACTGGTCTTCCCAACGGAACTCAAAGCGCGCCTTGCTCAACGCGTTGTCACGAATCTGCGCGCCCGGATGCCCCTTGGCCAAGTCCGCCGCATGCGCCGCAATCTTGTAGGTGATGATCCCGGTCTTCACGTCATCCTTGTTCGGCAGGCCCAAGTGCTCTTTCGGCGTGACGTAGCAGAGCATCGCGCAACCGAACCAGCCGATCATCGCCGCACCGATACCGGAGGTGATGTGGTCGTAACCCGGTGCGATGTCGGTGGTCAGCGGGCCGAGGGTGTAGAACGGCGCCTCGTCACAGCATTCCAGCTGCTTGTCCATGTTCTCCTTGATCAACTGCATCGGCACGTGGCCCGGGCCTTCGATCATGGTCTGCACGTCGTGTTTCCAGGCGATCTTGGTCAACTCGCCGAGGGTTTCCAGCTCACCGAATTGCGCGGCATCGTTGGCGTCGGCAATCGAACCCGGGCGCAGGCCGTCTCCCAGGGAGAAGCTGACGTCGTAGGCCTTCATGATTTCGCAGATTTCGTCGAAATGGGTGTAGGTGAAGTTCTCTTTGTGGTGCGCCAAGCACCACTTGGCCATGATCGAACCGCCACGGGACACGATGCCGGTGACGCGCTTGGCGGTCAGCGGCACATAGCGCAGCAGCACGCCGGCGTGGATGGTGAAGTAGTCGACGCCCTGCTCGGCCTGTTCGATCAGGGTGTCGCGGAACAGCTCCCAGGTCAGGTCTTCGGCGGCGCCGCCGACTTTTTCCAGGGCCTGGTAGATCGGCACGGTACCGATCGGCACCGGCGAGTTGCGGATGATCCACTCGCGGGTTTCGTGAATGTGTTTGCCGGTGGACAGGTCCATCACTGTGTCCGAACCCCAGCGAATGCCCCAGGTCAGTTTCGCCACTTCTTCTTCGATGGAAGAACCCAGGGCGCTGTTGCCGATGTTGCCGTTGATCTTCACCAGGAAGTTACGGCCGATGATCATCGGTTCCAGTTCGGTGTGGTTGATGTTGGCCGGGATGATCGCGCGGCCACGGGCGATTTCTTCGCGGACAAATTCCGGAGTGATGATTTTCGGCACGCTGGCGCCGAAGCTGTGGCCGGCGTGCTGCTGGTCCAGCAGGCCGGCGGCACGGGCTTCCTCCAGCTTCATGTTTTCGCGGATGGCGACGTATTCCATCTCGGCGGTGATGATGCCTTTGCGGGCGTAGTGCATTTGGGTGACGTTGGCCCCGGCCTTGGCGCGGCGCGGGTTTTTCACGTGGGCGAAACGCAGCGCGGTCAGCTCGGCATCGCTCAGGCGCTGCTGGCCGAAGTGCGAACTCAAGCCCGACAGGCGCTCGGTGTCGCCACGGGATTCGATCCACGGCGAGCGCACATCGCCCAGGCCTTTGCGCACGTCGATGATCACATTCGGGTCGGTGTACGGGCCGGAGGTGTCGTAGACCACCACAGGCGCGTTGATTTCGCCGCCGAAGTCGGTGGGGGTCACGTCGAGGCTGACTTCGCGCATCGGCACACGAATGTCCGGGCGGGTGCCTTGCACATAGATTTTCTGCGAGCGGGTAAACGGCTGCACGGAACCGGAGTCGACCTTGGCCGATTCACTTAAATGCACGGTGTTTTTTAGTTTTGTAGTCATCACGGGCTCTCCAACTATCCAGGCGGTGGATTTTTGTCGGAGCGAACCTGTGACGGATGGACGCACTGAAACCAGTGCTGTGCTTGGCGCACAAGAGCTGTTCGATTGTCGAACAACATCCCGGACGAAGCACAAGAGGACTCGCCGGGTGACGAGAAATCTTGTTCCCTACGCAGGCGTTAACCTGATCAGGTTCAACGGGATCCGGTATTTACCGATCTCAGCCTTCCAACAAGGCACCCCGACAAGAACGCGGCCAGTCTAGACCATGGAGCAGGCAAATTGCCAATGACGGTGCATTCATCGTGATGAATGGCGTAATTACAGGATTGTTGTGCCGTGATAGCGCCACTACACTCGGTGACTGCTTGAGGCCTTGACGCCAGGAATGGGCCGCCTTAGCCTTGGGCACCAAATTATCGCCGTAATATTATTCTAGGGATCGCCTCATGCTGCGCAAACTCTCACTGGCTCTTGCCGTGTCTTGTGCGACCAACGGAATGGTCTGGGCAGCTGAAGCGCCCCTGACGACCAAAACCGACCTGGTCAGCGTCTACCAGGAAGCGGTGGACAACAACGCCGACCTGGCCGCCGCCCGCGCCCAGTATGGCGCGCAGAAAGAAGTGGTGCCCCAGGCCCGCGCCGGCTTGCTGCCGAACCTGTCGGCCGGTGCCGATATCAACAATGTGCGCACCCAGCTGGATCAGCCGGCCGCCACGGTCAACCGCGACGCCCATTCCTGGCGCGCGACCCTGAGCCAGCCGCTGTTCCGCGCCGATCGCTGGTTCCAGTTGCAAGCCGCCGAAGCGGTCAACGAACAGGCCGCGCTGCAACTCTCGGCCACCGAACAGAACCTGATCCTGCAAAGTGCCGAAAACTACTTCGCCGTGCTGCGGGCCCAGGACAACCTGGCCTCCACCAAAGCCGAAGAAGCCGCCTTCAAACGCCAACTGGACCAGTCCAACGAACGCTTTGACGTCGGCCTGTCGGACAAGACCGACGTGCTGCAATCCCAGGCCAGCTACGACACCGCACGCGCCAACCGGATCCTGGCCCAGCGCCAGGTGGACGACGCCTTCGAAGCGCTGATCACCCTGACCAACCGCCAATACAACTCGATCCAGGGCATCGTCCACACGTTGCCGGTGCTGCCACCGGCACCGAACGACGCCAAGGCCTGGGTCGAAACCGCCGGCCGCCAGAACCTCAACCTGCTGGCCAGCAACTACGCCGTCACTGCTGCCGAAGAAACCCTGAAGCAACGCAAGGCCGGCCACGCGCCGACCCTGGATGCCGTGGCACAGTACGAAAAAGGTGACAACGACGCTCTGGGTTTCAGCAACCCCAGCGCCTTTGGCCAGCCGTATCACGGTGACGTGTCGCAACGCACCGTAGGCTTGCAGTTGAGGATTCCACTGTACAGCGGCGGTCTCACCAGCTCGCAAGTGCGCGAGTCCTATTCCCGCCTGGGCCAGACCGAGCAGCAACGCGAAGGCCTGCGCCGCCAGGTGGTGGAAAACACTCGCAATCTGCACCGCGCGGTCAACACCGACGTGGAGCAGGTACAGGCACGCCGCCAGTCGATCATCTCCAACCAGAGCGCGGTGGAAGCCACGGAAATCGGTTACCAGGTGGGTACGCGCAATATCGTCGATGTGCTGGACGCCCAGCGCCAGCTGTACACCTCGGTGCGCAACTACAACAACAGCCGCTACGACTACATCCTCGACAACCTGCGCTTGAAGCAGGCCGCCGGGACCTTGAACCCGGGGGATTTGCAGGATCTGGCGCGGTACCTGAAGGCCGACTACAACCCGGACAAGGACTTCCTGCCGCCGGACCTGGCCAAGGCCGCTGCGGCACAGTTGAAGGCTAACCCGGGTTATTAAAGACAATACATAACCCATGTGGGAGCTGGCTTGCCTGCGATTGCATCACCTCGGTCTGACTGATGTACCGAGGTGATGCAATCGCCGGCAAGCCAGCTCCCACATTTGATTGATGTTGTCAGTGGTTAAGCAGTCTGCCCAACCCATCCAGCAAACGCTTCAACGCCCCCTGATTGGCGCGCATCACCGCCAGCCCCGCCTGCCCCATCTTCTGCGCGTCCTGCGGCAGCTCGAACAAGCGCTGCACCGCCACCGCCAAACCCTCGGCATCGTCGACTTCCTGCAGCGCGCCGGCGTTGCGCATCATTGCGCTGATCTCAAGGAAGTTGAACACATGAGGCCCGCAAATAACCGGCTTGGCCAACGCCGCCGGCTCCAGTGGGTTATGCCCGCCCGTGGCGACCAGGCTGCCGCCGACAAACGCGCTGTCGGCCAACGCATACAAAAACAGCAGCTCGCCCATGGTGTCGCCCAGCAACACCGAGGTTTGCGCCGTTACTGCCTCGCCGCTGGAGCGACGCACGGTGGCGAAACCCTGTTGCTGGCACAACTCGAACATCGGGTTGAATCGCTCCTGATGGCGCGGCACCAGAATCAGCAAGGCATTCGGGTAGCTGGCGAGCAACTGCCGATGGGCGGCGAGCACCACTTCATCTTCGCCTTCGTGGGTGCTGGCGGCGATCCACACCGGGCGTTCGCTGGCGTGCCATTGCTCGCGCAAGGCGGCGGCGCTTACCAGCAGTTGCGGGTCGATGGTCAGGTCGAACTTGATCGAACCGGTGACCTCGACGGTTTCCGGCCGTGCACCCAGGCTGCGAAAACGCTCGGCCTCGGTTTCAGTCTGGACGGCAAACAGGCTCATTTCCGCCAGCATCGGCGCAGTCAGCTTGGCGAAGCGCCCGTAGCCCTTGGCCGAACGGGCCGACAGCCGCGCGTTGGCCAATGCCACGGGAATCCCGCGTTTGGCGCACTGGTGAATATGGTTGGGCCACAGTTCGGTTTCCATGATCACCGCCAGTTTCGGCTGCACACGATCAAGAAAACGCTTGGCCGCACAGGGCAAATCATACGGCAGGTAGCAGTGCTGGATGCGCGGATCGTTGGCAAACAACGCCTGGATGCGCTCAGAACCGGTGGGCGTCATACAGGTGACGGTGATCGGCAACTGTGGATAACGTTCCAGCAGCCCGCGAATCATCGGTGCCGCGGCGATGCTTTCGCCCACCGACACCGCGTGCACCCAAATCCCGCCGGGCTGCATGGCCGGCAAGCCCCAGGAAAAGCGCTCACCCACGCGCTTGGCGTAAGCCGGCGCCTTGCGGGCCCGCAGCCACAGACGTAAAGCCACCAACGGCAGCGCCAGGTAAAACAGACAGCTGTAGAGAGTTCTATTCATGGCGGCGGAGTTTATCGGCTTTTTCAGTCGATCGCCTGCAAGCACTCGGCAAAACGTTCGGCGAGGAAACGCGCGGCCGGGCCAAGCGGCTCATCGCGACGCCACACCAACTCCACCACCAGTGCCGGCGGGGTCCATTCACTGTTCAGTTCGACCATCTGGTTCTGATAGGCCGGGTACTGCACCACATGCCGTGGCAGCCAGGCCCAACCCAGCCCACGTGCCAACCATTCGGCCAGCACGTAGAAGCTATCAGCGCGCCACACTTGCGGGCTGGCGGCCTCGCTCCCGGGATACACGCTGGTCTGGGTCGCCATCAGCAACTGGCGAAACTGTGCCAGGCGCTGGCAATCCACGAACTTTTCCCTGGCCATGGGATGACTGATACCGCATACGGTCACCATCTCCACGCTGCCCAGCACCCGGCGCTCCAACGCTTCGGGGATTTGGTCGTGGTAGAACAGCAGGCCCAGATCCGCCTTGCGCTCCACCAGTTTGCGCGCGACATCGCCTTGGGCGGCGCTGGACAACTGCACCTCCAGGCTGGGAAATTTCCCCGCCAGCGATTCGAGGCTGTCGAGCACCGGCTGATAGAGCATGGCCTCATCCTGGGCCAGGCGCAGGCGGGCTTCTTCCCCCCGCATCAACGACAAGGCACGGCCATTCAGGCGCTCACACTGGCGCAAGACTTCCCGCGCCTCTTCGAGCAACGCGGTGCCGGCCTCGGTCAAGCGGGGCTGGCGGCCGCTGCTGCGATCAAACAGGCATACGCCCAGGTCCGCCTCCAACAGGGCAATCCCATTGCTGACTGCCGACTGTGCCCGGCGCTGGTCCCGCGCCACCGCCGAAAATGAACGCTGCTCGGCGACGCTGACAAACAGGCGCATTTGCTCAAGACTCCACTGCACGCTCATGGCTCAACCCATCTTTGATTCGGATAGGTAATGACTTTACCGCATCTGGTAAATCTCTAAAATGCCAACCTTTGTAGGAGCGAGCTTGCTCGCGAAGGATCCGAGAGCGCCGCGTTAAACCAGATGCGCTGCGTTATCTCTGACGACTTTCGCGAGCAAGCTCGCTCCTACGGTTGAACCCCTGTACCGAGGATTTACCCCATGAACGCCGCCTACTATTACCTGGCCATTGCCATTTGCTCGGAAGTGATCGCCACCGTTTCCATGAAAGCGATCAAGGGTTTGAGCACGCCGATCCCGCTGTTGCTGGTGATCGTCGGTTACGGCGTGGCCTTCTGGATGCTCACGCTGGTGGTGCGCACCGTGCCGGTGGGCGTCGCGTATGCGGTGTGGGCCGGGATGGGCATCGTGATGGTCAGCATCGCCGCGCTGTTTATCTACGGGCAGAAACTGGATATCCCGGCGATGCTGGGGATGGCCCTGATTGTGCTCGGGGTGGTGGTGATTCAGTTGTTCTCGAAAACCGCCGGGCACTGATCACCGACAAATCGCCGCGCCTCTGTGCCTGTATACTGCGCCTCTTGTCTTGAACACTGAGGTCGCTGCATGCCATCCGTTATTTCCACCGACGTTCTGATTGTCGGCGCCGGGGTTGCCGGCCTCTGGCTCAATGCGCGCCTGCGTCGCCAGGGCTTTTCCACAGTGCTGGTGGAAAGCGCCACCCTCGGTGGCGGGCAGAGCGTGAAGTCCCAGGGGATCATCCACGGCGGTGCGAAATACGCGCTGCACGGCGCCCTCACCGGCGCCTCGGAAGCCATCGCCGACATGCCCCGCCGCTGGCGCGAAGCCCTGGCGGGCAACGGCGAACTGGACCTTTCGGGCGTGCGCCTGCTGTCCGAGGCCCACTATCTGTGGTCGCCGGGCACTATCGCCGGCAACCTCACCAGTTTCTTCGCCAGCAAGGCCGTGCGTGGCCGCGTCGACCAGGTAAAGGGCGACGACCTGCCACCGGCCCTGCAAGACCGCCGCTTCAAGGGCAAGGTCTATCGCCTGGCCGAGTTGGTGATCGACGTCCCAAGCCTGATCGAACGCCTGGCGCAACTGGCCGGCGACGGCCTGCTGGCCGGTGAACAGATCGAACCGTTGATGGAAGACGGCACACTGGTCGGCCTGAAGGTCGATGGCCGCGAGATCCGCGCCCAGCGTATCGTGCTCAGCGCCGGTGGCGGCACTGCTGACTTGCTCAGTGCCCTGGGCCTGAGCCAGCCCGCCATGCAACGCCGACCGCTGCACATGATCATCGCCAAGGGCCCCGGCCTGAAGCCGCTGTATGCCCACTGCCTGGGCGGCGGTACCAAGCCGCGCATCACCGTGACCACGCACCCCGCCGCCGATGGCAACTGGGTGTGGTACCTGGGCGGCGATATTGCCGAGGCCGAAGGTGTGGCCCGTACCCCGGAGCAACAGATCGCCACCGCCCAAAAAGAGCTGGCCCAACTGCTGCCCTGGATCGACATGAGCCAGACCCGGTGGGCCACCCTGCGCGTGGACCGCGCAGAGCCGCTGCAGTCGGGGCTGACACGCCCGGACAACGCCTTCCTCGCCGAACAGGACCGCCTGCTGGTGGGCTGGCCGACCAAGCTGGCATTGGCACCGGATTTCGCCGATCGGGTGATCCATGCACTGGAACGTGACGGCATCACGCCAGGCACCCCGGAAAAACTGCCCGAACTGCCAAAACCCAAGATCGCCCAACCCGCCTGGGAGCAACTGCTGCCATGACCTTGCCGACCCTGCACGACCTTCACCGCCCGCTGGGCAGCACCGGCCTGCTGGTCTCGCCGCTGGGCCTGGGCACCGTCAAGCTGGGCCGCGACCAAGGGGTGAAGTACCCCAACGGTTTCCAGATTCCCGATGACGACGCCGCGCGGATGCTGCTGCGCCAGGCCCGTCAACTCGGCATCAACTTGATCGACACTGCGCCCGCCTATGGCCGCAGCGAAGAACGCCTGGGCCCGCTGTTGCGCGGCCAGCGCCAGGACTGGGTGATTGTCAGCAAGGTGGGCGAAGAATTTGCCGAGGGTGTGTCCCATCACGATTTCAGCGCGGCCCATACCCGACTTTCTGTGGAGCGCAGCCTGAAACGACTTGAAACGGATTTTATCGACCTGGTGCTGGTGCACTCCGACGGCAACGACCTGCATATCCTCAACGATTGCGAGGTTTACCAGACCCTGGCGGACCTCAAGCGCGAGGGCAAGATTCGCGGTTTCGGCTTCTCCGGCAAAACCGTCGAGGGCGGCGTAAAGGCTCTGGAACAAGGCGATTGCGCCATGGTCACCTACAATCTGAACGAACAGGCCGAGAAAGCCGTCATTGATTATGCGGCCGCGCACGGCAAAGGCATCCTGGTGAAAAAAGCACTGGCCAGTGGCCACGTCTGCCTGGAATCCGGAGTGGATCCAATTCACGCCAGTTTCATGTTGTTGTTTGCGCAAACTGGCGTCGCCAGTGCTATTGTCGGGACCATTAATCCGCTGCACCTCGCCCACAACGTAGCGACCGCTGCCAAGGTCATTCGCCAACTCTGATGCCGCCGACGCGGCCGACCCCGACGCAAGAAGGAGCCGACATGGCGCGAACGCTCATTAGAAAAAACCCGAGTAACTTTAAAACACTGCCGCTGCATGTCGAAGCCACGCCCGAAGGCTTGAGTTACCAGAGCGTCGGCATGCCGCTCAACTTCGCCCAGACCCTGCAACGGCGCAAGCCGGTGGAGGTGAAAGACACCGAGCGTTTCGTGCTGGAACTGGCCAACCTTGGTGTTTCGGTGCGCCTGACGCTGCATTGGCAGAACCGCGATTACTGGGTGCTGGTACGCCAGCGCCGACAAGACCGCGGCGATGTGGTGCTCAAGCTGATCTCCGGTTATGTGCCGGCCCACGAACTGAACCTGCCACTGCACACCGCCATTCAGGAAATTGCCGAGGAATGCCTGCTGGAAACCCCGGAAGGCTGGTTGGGCGGGCGCTTCAACGACACGTGGCTGCCGGCCCCCTACTCATCCGCCCTGCACTACCGCGAAGCATTGCCGTTTCGGCTCTCGCCGCTGTCCGGCGCCGCACGCCCGGTGCGCTGCGCCACCACGCAATTGATTGAGCGCCCACGGGCCTACGTGCACCTGCCGACGGCTTCGCTGCAACTGATCTATGACCTGCGCCTGGAAGTCCCCAAGGAGGCCAAGTCCCTGAGCCTGTTTCATGTGGACGAGCGCCTGGAAGGTGATCAGTTGGTCGCGCGCCTGGACCGCCAGCGTCCGGACTTGTACCTGATGCCGCTGAAAGACGGCCAGCCGTGTGCGGAGCTGTACACCTTGAAAAAGGATCAGCTGTATCCGGCGAGTACGCGAGGGTTGTATCTGGCAGAAAGCTTTGCCCAGCAAGAGGGCTGGATCGTGCGTGACGAGCGGATCCGCTGGAAGGACTGGCTGCGGCAACAGGGGCTGAGCGCGCCCGAGAAAGAGTCGAAATTGAAGCGGTTGACCGGAAGGGCCAAGCTGCTGTTGAAGAAAATCGTCCCGCGCAAGCGCAGCCGGTAACCTGCGGCAAGGGAGCAAGCTCCCCTGCCGCGTTCGGTCAGTTGCTGCGGATTTTTTCCACAATCGCCGTGGTCGAGCTGTTTTCTACCAGCCCCAGCACTTTGACCTTGCCGCCATAGGCACTGACGATATCAGCGCCGACTACCTGGTCGACCGAATAATCCCCACCCTTGACCAACACGTCCGGCTTGACTTGGGCCAGCAGGTTTTCCGGGGTCGCCTCGGCAAAGCTGATCACCCAGTCCACGGCCCCCAAACCCGCCAGCACCGCCATGCGACGGTCGACACTGTTGATCGGCCGCCCCGGCCCTTTCAACCGGCTGACCGACGCATCATCGTTGACCGCCACGATCAAACGATCGCCTTGGGCCCGCGCCTGCTCCAGGTACGTCACGTGACCGGCGTGCAGAATGTCGAAGCAACCGTTGGTGAAGACAATGCTCTCGTTATGCGCCCGGGCATCGTCAATCGCCAGCAGCAATTGCTCGAGACTCAACACGCCACGCTCCGAGCCTTCGGAACGCTGGATGGCACGGCGCAGCTCAGGTGCGCTGATGGCCGCCGTACCCAGTTTGCCGACCACAATGCCCGCCGCGAGATTGGCCAGGGCCACTGCGTGAGGCAGCTCTTCACCCGCGGCAATCGAGGCCGCCAGGGTGGAGATCACCGTGTCACCGGCACCGGTCACGTCGAACACTTCACGAGCCCGCGCGGGCAAGTGCATGGCCGGGTGATCAGGGCGCAGCAACGTCATGCCATGTTCACCACGGGTCACCAGCAAGGCACCCAGGTCGAGGTCGGCCATGAGCTTCGCGCCCTTGGTTACCAGCTCGTGCTCATCGACGCAGCCGCCGACGATGGTTTCAAATTCGCTGAGGTTCGGCGTGATCAGGCTGGCACCCCGATAAATCGAGAAGTCCTTGCCCTTGGGATCAGCCAGCACCGGAATGCCCCGGGCCTTGGCGGCCTGGATCAGCATCTGGTGATTTTTCAGGGCGCCTTTGCCGTAGTCGGACAACACCAGCACCTTGATGCCTTCGAGCAACTCGTCGACCTGGGCACTGAGGGCCAGGGCATCGGTGGCGAAGGGTTCTTCAAAGTCGATACGCAGCAGTTGCTGGTGACGGCTCATCACCCGCAGCTTGACGATGGTCGGCTGATGGGGAATGCGCTGGAACAGCGCACGCACACCCGCACCACGCAGGCTGTTGGCCAGGCTGTCGGCGGCTTCGTCGTCGCCGGTCACACCCACCAGGGAGGCCGGGGCGCCGAGGGCGGCAATATTGAGGGCAACGTTGGCAGCGCCACCTGGACGGTCTTCGATTTGCTCGACCTTGACTACCGGTACCGGTGCCTCAGGGGAAATCCGTGAGGTACCGCCATGCCAGTAACGGTCGAGCATGACATCGCCGACCACCAAGACAGGGGCTTGATCGAATCGCGGCATGGACAACTTCATGGAGCAACCCACATACAAAATGAACAGGGGCGCGATATTAACACAGGGTTGTCAAAGGCTTGTGCAATGTAGGAGCCGGCTTGCCGGCGATGCGTTCACTGCGGTTTTTCAGTGCAACCGCGGTAAGGC